>NZ_JAYKBQ010000014.1:0-37076 GCF_035282425.1 Parvimonas sp. M20
ATTCTTGTAAGTTATCTTGTAAAGTAGTTCATCTTTTGCCTTTACTTCCTTACCATCTATACTTGTATTTGTATCTTTACTATTAAATACAGATTTAACTGGTTTTGTTGCTGTTGGATTTGTTGTTTCATTTGTATCGTACTTATTATTTCCATCAGCTACATTAGCTTTATTAAGAATTTTCTCACCACTTACATTCTCATCTACTTTTACTTTAAATGTAACAACTACTGTTTCTCCATTTGCTACATTTGTCTTAGTCCAAGTGATTTCTCCATTTGCGAAAACTCCATTATTATCAGCAGATCCATTTACATAAGTTGTATGTGCAGGTATTTTATCCTTTATTACAACTTTTTGAATTTGACCAGTTGTATTTTTGTAAGTTATCCTGTAAAGTAGTTCATCTTTTGCCTTTACTTCCTTACCGTCTATACTTGTATTTGTATCTTTACTATTAAATACGTCCTTAACTGGTTTTGTTGCTGTTGGGTTTGTTGTTTCGTTTGTATCATAACTATTATTTCCTTCTAGAACTGTTGATTTATTTTTGATTGTTTCGCCATTTACATTTTCATCTACTTTCACTTTGAATGTAACTTCGAATGTTTCTCCATTTGCTACATTTTCTTTAGTCCAAGTGATTTCTCCATTTGCATAAACACCGTTATTATTTGCAGAATTTTCTACATAAGTTGTATGAGCTGGAATCTTATCCTTTATTACAACTTTTTGTTCTTGACCGGTTGTATTTTTGTAAGTTATCTTATAAAGCAATTCATCTTTTGCTTTTACTTCCTTACCATCAATACTCTTTGTAGTGTCTTGAATATTAAATACATTCTTAACTGGTTTTGTTGCTGTTGGGTTTGTTGTTTCGTTTGTATCGTAACTATTATTTCCCTCTAGCACTGTTGATTTATTTTTGATTGCTTCACCATTTACATTGTCATCTACTTTTACTTTGAATGTAACTTCGAATTTTTCTCCATCTGCTACATTTTCTTTAGTCCAAGTGATTTCTCCATTAGCATAAGCTCCATTTTCACTTGCAGAGCCATCTACATATGTCGTATGTTCTGGTATTTTATCCTTTATTACAACTTTTTGTGTTTTACCAGTTGTATTTTGATAAGTAACTTTGTAAAGTAATTCATCTTTTGCTTTTACTTCCTTACCATCAATGCTTGTATTTGTATCTTGACTATTATAAACATCTTTTACTGGTTTTTTCGGTGTAAAAACTTTAACTGGTTGTGATTCTACATTATAGACATTATTTATACCTATTGAGAATTTATTTTCATATTTTGTTCCATCCTTAGTTACTTTACCCGTAATCTTAGGTGCTGGAATTTTGGCCTCTTTGGTAAGGTCTTTATTTATTTTTTCTAATAAACTTGCCTTTGCAGTAAATTTAAGAACTCCTGTTCCTGCTGTATATTCTACATCATAATCAGCATTCTTTCCTTGTGTTCCTGCCAAATCAAGCTCATAACCTTCAGGTAATGTATCAGTGAAAACTAAAGAGTCTATTTTTTCATGTCCCTTTGGCAAATCAGAAGTGTTTAATTCAAAGTTTACAACTGATCCTGTTTTTACTACACTATTATTTATATCTTGATTGTTTTCATTAACTACTTTCTTATCTACTTGTGATTTTACATAAAATACATCATAATGAAAAGTAATATTTGTTTCTGGTTTTTGTGGTTCTTCTGGTGCTGTAGGTTTAACAGGCTTAACTGGTTCTTTTGCCTTTATTGTAGGGAGACCCACTGCACGAACCTTTCCGTTTAATGAATACCAAATATTCGGTTTCTTGCCTTCAGTATTATCTTTTTTTGGGACTTTAGGGCCATAAGGTGCAGATAAAATAGTTGTTGCTGAAGCTGCTCCTATTGTAATTTTATTATTTTTACCTTGTAATTTAACTACACCTGCTCCATACCATGAATTAGGTGCATCTGCTGTATCCCATCCGGATCCAGGTTCATTAGGACGTGGATACATAGTATGTTTACAACCGCCTTCATCTTTCTTAAAATTCAAGCTTTCAGTCGCATAAATCAAATTACGTGCAGTATCTTCTCCTATTGTTGAACCGGAAATTTTTATAAATTGCCCTGACATATAATCTTTAGCAAGCTCTATGGAATTATGTTCACGGTTAAGAGATGCAACTGACATTAAAGCATCTTTAAATTCAATTTCATTTCCCTCTTGGTCATAGAAAGTAAATTCATTTTTAACATAAATTGAAGTGTCTTTTTCGGTTGCTCCGGTATAAGCAGAAGCAAATATTCCAAGTGTTGGATCTGTAAATATACCAACCCAAGCTTTTCCATTTTTAAAAGCTGAATCCCCAGTTAAAGTATATTTAAAAACTATTTTTGAAATCTTTTTACCATTATAATATGAATTTTTAAGATTTGTATAAGTTGCAGTTACACTTTGTCCTTTTTCCAAAAGTACAGTCGACCACTTTATAGTGCCGTTATTGCTAACATTAGTTTTCCATGAGGCTTTATCTCCGAAATTTCCGAATAATTCCATCTTATTAGTAGGGTTTCCGGCAGCTTCCAGCTCTTTAACGCTCATATCGTCCAATTGCAACATTTTATCAGCATATTGTTTTGTCTTGCTAAATGCAGTATCTACTGCATTTTTAGACATATACTTTCCTTGATTATCAGATAAAGTTAGTTCCGCATCAGGTTCTGAATCATAAATAAGAGTCTTTGGATAAGGTTGTGATAAATACCCATCTTTATCTTTATTCTTTTTATATTCCTCTAATGCTTTTTCTGCTTCTTTTTTCTCTTTGTCATACTGCTTTTTAAAATCTTCATAATCTTTTAAATATTTTTCATATTCCTGATTATATTTTTCTAACTCTTTATCATATTTTTCCTTTTTCTTATCGTATTCTGCCTTCTTAGCATTATACTCGTCCATTTTGGCTTTTGCTTCTTTTATTTTTTGTATCTGAGCTTTATAATCTGCATTAACCTCATCCAACTTAGTATTAGCCTCAGCATTTGAGTTTACAGTACCTTTGTCTTGAGTTGGCCCTTCTGTAATATTAAGCCCTGAAGCTTTTCCATCTTTTACAGCTTGATCCAATTCAGCACGATTTGCATTAACTTGTATCCCCTTAACAGGATCTGCTGCAAAAACTTGTGATGTTATCGGCATAAGCAATGTTATTACAGTCAACATCGATACAATTTTATTAATAATTTCCCTTTTCTTCAATGTAAATTTCTCCTTTCCATAAGCAATTTTAAATCTTTAAATAAAAAATATTTTAATTTTATAATATAAAAAATCCCCAAATAATTTCTAAAATTATTAAATCTTTTTTAAAAAATGGTCTTCTCACTATATTTTAACATAATTCACGGCTAATGTCTAGCATTTTCAACAACAAATGTTTAAAATTATCCGTATTTATTAATGATTTTTTAAAAACATAAAAAGAACTTAGTTTTTTTGCTACTAAGTCCTTTTTATTTTTTTGTTTTTATAAAAATTTAATTTTAAAATCCAAGATATAGGAAATATACTCCTATCAGTAAAATAATTATTCCAAAAACAATTTTTACAATATCTGAAATTTTTCCATAAGATTTATTTGACATTACTCTACCAACAAATCCTGCACTTGTTCCTGCAACAACGACTAAAATACTGTTACCTATTGAATAAAGCAAGAATAGTAATACTCCCCAAAGCAAACTTCCTTTTGAAGCAACAATTGCAAGTAATGCAACTAAAATCGGTGTTGAACAAGGACTTGAAAATAATCCTGCCATTATTCCAACTAACAAAGCTCCTATATATCCAGTCTTTTTGCTTTTGTTAGTCAAAATTTTACTAGGAACTACATTTATTATCTCCCAAGTCTGTAATGCCATCAAAATCATAACAATTCCTAAAAATATATTCCAAATCGGTCCGGATTGATTAAAAATTTTACTAAGTAGTGCAGCTAAAACACCAAGTGTTGTGTAAGTTATTGCCATTCCTATAGCAAATACAACAGAAATTTTAAATGCTCTCTTTGTGTTATCTTCTTTAGTTCCGGTCATAAAACCAATAATTAAAGGAATTGATGCAAGTGAGCAAGGCGAAATTGAAGTTAGTATTCCTCCAAGTAATGCCAGAATTGGGGCAAAAAGACTAAATGATTTCAAGCCTTCTCCGATAATACTCTCTAAGTTACTTAACATTCTTCAACATCTCCTCAATAACTTGCTTTAATTCTTCATATTTAACAACACCTTCTGAACCGCCAAATTTTAATTCACCTGATTTTTTATCTTCGTAGGCAACATAACTTATTTTCTTTGCCAACTCATCTGATGCTTTATAAGGTGTTCCATCTGCATTAAAGTAAAATAAAGTAGGTGTTACCCTTATAGGAAATTGTGATGCAAATGCTTGTTGTTTTCTAACATCAACAGTTTTTATGATTACTTTATCTTTATATTCTTTTTTCAGTTTTTCCAAAACTGGGTGCTGAACAGCACAAGCATGTCATCCATTTTTACTAAAGTCTAAAATCGTTACTTTTTTTTGACTTTTTATCTTTTCTAAAGTAAGCTTCTCATCTGAATTTGAGTCTTTTGAATCAGATTCTTTTGAATTTGAATCTTTTTTTGAATCACTGTTTCCAGATTTTTCTTCAGTGGCAGTGTTATTTCCGGAATTTTCATTTTTACTATTTTTATCACTCATATAAAAGTTTTTAAAAATGAAAATTCCAAAAACTAAAACGAACACTGACCCTAATGCTAAAATTTTCTTTTTCATAGTTCTCTCTCCTTAATAGATTTTGATAGAAATATACCCTACAATAAAAACAAATAATCATAATCAAAAAGAAGTATGATAAAAAAATTTCTATTTTCTTTAAATTTAGCACAAATGACTGTGGAAATTTTATTTGATTACATGCAAGCATAGAGCTTTAGGGGAACCCCAGAGTCATTGTACACAATGACTCCGTCAGCCCTACTTTTATTTGCTAGCACAGAGCCTTAGGAGATCTCTCGACTACGCTCGAGATGACGTGTTAAGGGCTTTTCTTTGCTAAATACTATGACGTGAATTATTTTATTTTTATATAAAATTTTCAATACTTTTTTTGATACCTTTTATATTTTTTGAAATATTTCTTTTAAAAATTTAAGTATATTTACTTTTAACGTC
Organism: Parvimonas sp. M20; assembly: GCF_035282425.1. Lineage (NCBI taxonomy): Bacteria > Bacillati > Bacillota > Tissierellia > Tissierellales > Peptoniphilaceae > Parvimonas > Parvimonas sp. M20. The sequence continues at coordinate 5,218 of NZ_JAYKBQ010000014.1, forward strand.
TTGCTCTTAAACAAAGATATTTGCCTTATACGTCATTTCGTTTTTTCACAATAAAAAATAGGCTATTCGCCTATTCTAAAGTTTTCTAATTGTATTTCATTTAATCCGTCTTGTTTTTCTTGTTTTTTTATATTTTCAGCCAAGAGTTTTTGAATTTTATCAATAGAATTTTCTAATTTTTCTCCTTTTGTCAACTCACTTGCTACAAGTGAAGAAAATACATCTCCTGTCCCACAAATTTTTATATCAATTTTTTCACTTTCAAACCATTTTATTGATGTTTCGGAAATATATAATGTATTTAATATATCATTTTTTTCAAAACTTTTGATTATAATTTGTTTTGCTCCCATTTCAAGAAGATTACTTGCTATCTTTTCCACATCTTCTCTTTCTATTTCAGAAAATATTTTGTTATATTCTGTTAATAAAATGGCCTCTGTAAGATTTGGAGTTACTACATCAACAAACTTCAAAAGTTCTCTATAAAAAGATATTTGTTTTGCTGTCGTTCCGGAGTATTTTACTCCATTATCTCCAAGTATCGGATCTAAAATAACTTTCCCCTTAAAATTCTTTAGAATTTCTCTTATAATTACAAAAACTTCTTCATCGTCAATAAATCCGATATATATTGCATCAACTTCCTTAATTTCCAATGTTTTTTGAACTATTTCTGAAAAGTTTGGCATATAAAAACTAATATAATCCTTGTAACTCATATTCGACGAAAAAATTTTTGTCGGAACCCCAAAAACCTCATATCCATTTTGCGATAATATAGAAATATTTGCCTTTAATGCCATATTTCCAACAACACAGTAGTCATTAAAAACTAAAATTTTCATCTATCTTATAGCCTTTTTTAATATTGGTTGTAATGTTTTTGCTAATAATACTGCAATTATTACACCTACAATTGCGTTAGTTGTTGAAGCACCAAGTCTTTGTAATCCCTTTGCAATTGCTCCTGCTTGAGGTAATCCTTTAACATATATGTCAGATATATAGCTTTTGGATAGATATAAAATTACATAAGTAACTGCCCCTGTGATTGAGCCTGTTAAATTTTTCATAAAGTCCTCTGCTTTTGAAGCGTTTGAATATGCAATTTTTCCACAGATAAAAGCCATTAAAAATTTGAATGTAAATGTAAATGGTGCAGAAGGTAGATAAATTGGATTTATTAGATCAAAAATTGCTGAGCCCATGCCAGAAGCAAGACCACCTGCAAAAGGTCCTAATAAAAGTCCACATAATAAACAAAATCCATTTCCGATATGTACTCTAGTTTCACTTGCTCCAAGTGGTATTCGGATTTGAATTTGTGATGCTACAAATACAACCGCTGCCATTACTCCTATCAATGTTATTTTTTTTATGTTTAATTTATTTTCCATGTAAATGCTCCTTTGTTAAATTTAATCAAATATAGTATAATATAGATATTGATACTGTTTGTAGTATCAAAATAATATTTTTTTATGGTGTCAGAATGTTAATATTAAAAAACGGCGTACTCTATATGCAAATATATGAGTATTTTAAAAACGAAATAATAAAAGGAAATTACAAAGCTAATAAAAAACTTCCGAGCAAGAGAAATCTTGCAAAAGAGTATAATATTTCTTTGAATACGGTAGATAATGCCTATTCAAAACTCTTGGAAGAAGGCTTTGTTTACTCAAAGGAAAGACAAGGCTTTTTCGTTTCTGATGTTGGAGAGCTTTATGTCCTAGATAGTAAGCCAATCTACATAACAAAGGAAGAAGAAAATATTGAATATGACTTCTCATACAGTGGAGTTAGCGAAGAATTTCCTTACAAGATATTCAAAAAAATATCTTCAAATATTTTTGATAACAAAGATATTTTAGAGAAAGTTGATTATCAAGGATATCTTCCGCTTAGAACTCAAATAGCTGAATATTTAGATAAGTCGAGAGGCTTTAAAGCAGACCCTTCACAAATTGTAATTTCAAGTGGTTCAGAATATCTTTTCCAAATTATTTTTAAATTGATTTCCGGAAAATTTGGAATTGAAGACCCAGGTTACAGTATGCTTTCTAATATAATGGATACAAATGATATAAATTACGAATTTATTCCAGTAGACAAAAATGGAATGGATTTAAAAAAATTAAAAAAATCAAAATCAGATTTTTGTGTTATAACTCCAGCTCATCAGTTTCCAACCGGTGTTATAATGAATATGCAAAGACGTGTTGAACTTTTGAATATGAAAAAAATAAAATATATAATTGAGGATGACTATGACAGTGAATTTAAGTATTCAAAAAGACCTGTTCCTGCGTTAAAATCAATCGATGTAAATGATAAGGTAATTTATATTGGTTCTTTTTCGAAGTCAATCTCTCCAAGTTTTAGAGTAAGTTTTATGGTTTTACCTTTTGATTTGGTTGAAAGATATAATACTATTTTTAAATTTTTTATCTGCCCCGTTTCAATTATAGTACAAAAGATGCTTACAACTTTTATAGAAACTGGTGAGTTTGAAAAACATTTGAACAGAATGAGAAAAATTTATTCTAAAAAAAGACAATTATTAATGGATATGTTAAATGAAAGAAAAGACATTACAATAAGAGGTGCAGATGCAGGGCTTCATGTAGTTTTAGAATATCCAAAAAACTACTCAGAAGAATATATCGTAAAAAAAGCAAAAGAAAAAAAGATAAAAGTTTATGGACTCGGCTCTTATGGAACAAAAAGAGAAATACCTTCGATTTTATTGGGTTTTGCAACACTTAGTGATGAAAAGCTAAAAGAGGGGATTAAATTATTTCTAGAAATATAGGAGGTTTTATGGAATTTAAGGAATTTGATTATAATCAATACTTTGAAGAAATAAAAGGAATCTTTAAATCTGCAAACTGGTCTGCATATCTAAAGGATGATGAAAAGCTAAAAAGATCTTTTAAAAATTCAATTTATCTTTTAGGTGCTTTCGAGAATAATAAATTAATAGCTTTTATTCGTTGTGTTGGAGATGGCGAACATATACTTCTTATTCAGGATTTGATTGTTGATTCTGATTACTATAGACAGGGAATCGGAACAAAACTATTTAAGTCAGTTTCAAAAAAATATAAAGATGTTAGATCTTTTTGCCTTTTTACAGATATTCATGATATTAGAGATAATGAATTTTACAAGTCTATGAAAATGGTTAGGATTGAAGAAAAAGATATGATTTCATATATTAGATAGTTTTTAATTCCATTAAAAAAGCTGTGAATTTTTTTCACAGCTTTTTATAATCATCAGTTACTTTTTCTATCTATTTCAATTATTTTTCAACAAGTTCGGCAGATCCATAATTTATCTTATCTAAGAAAACGTCTAAAGTCTGATTTCCTGCCACTAAAGTATATTTATTATTTTCTTTTATCCCTTTTGTACTAACTATAACAGTTTGATATTCCGATTTTGGCTTATATTCCGTTAAGGTTTTTCCTGATTCGTCCAAAACTTTCAAATTGTCTTTAGTTTTTTTATCAAATTTCATCAGCATACTTCCTTGAGTTGAAGAATCTCCAAAACCTTTAACCATTGAAGAGTTTCCAGTACCTACAAAAGTTCCACCGCTTATTTTAGCAGAGCCTTCATAATTCAGCACCGAATTGTCAGCATCATTTGAACTTTCAACAACTGTATCTCCTCCAGTTACGGAAATATCACCCTTAGAATTTAATCCATTCTTTTCGGAATAAACATTAACTTTTCCCCCACTTATTTGTATATGTAGAGAATCTGACTCAGTATCTTTTTTACTATTTGCAAATATACCATCATCTTTCGAAACAACCTGTGTGTTTCCGCCTCTTATGTCTATATTTTCACTTTCGATACCATTGTCTCCACTTTTTATCTTTAGATTTCCATTGTTTATTGTAACTTTCGAATTTGAATTTATTCCGTCTTTTCCGGCGGAAATATTAAAATTTCCATTTGCAATATACACACTACCTTTATTGTCACTTCCAGAAGCCTTTAATCCCGTACCTTTTTCGCCAGACTTGATATCATATTTCCCATCGGCTATTGCTACAGAATTTTTAGCACTTACAGTATTTCCAGCAGTGTCCATTGCATACTTACCATCCACAAAGACTACCTTATCTTGAGATACAATTCCTCTACCATAAGATGAGAAAAGATTTAAAATTCCTGTACCGTTAAAACTTAAATCACTCTTTGAAAAAATAACTGAATCCTTATTTTCCTCTTTATTATATTCTCCTTTTAGTTCCAATTTGTTATTAGTATCTGATGCTAGAGTAATAATAGTCTTTTTAGCATTTTCAACTAAAATTGGACTTCCCTTAGATGAAGAAAGATCAACCCCCTTTAAAACAAGTTTTACTTTATCGTTACTTTTTGCATTAACTACAATTTGACCATCATCAAGTTTGCCGGTTAAAATATAAGTTCCTCCAGCTGAAATAGTTATAACATTTCCAGAAACACTTATATTTTTTCCTTTTATTTTAGAAATATCACTTAAATTCAAAACTGTACTATTTTTTTCATCGACCATTGCATCATAATCATCATCGGCAAAAATATTTGACTTAGCATTTGAATTAGTTCTATTTACCTTCATATTTTGCATCGAATGTGTATTGGTTTCTTTTGTAGGTTTACTACAAGCTACCAAACAACCAGACAATATAGCCAAACTGAATAATTCAACTACCAATTTGTTAGCCTTCATATGTCCTCCTTAATACTATTTCAATACAATTAAATCATCATACATATTTTGTAATTACATTTTACAAAAGCAACCTTTGATTAACCTTAAATATATTTTTGTTTTAAAAATATTTTGAACAAAAAAATGATGTATAAAGAGATTTACATAACCAATGTATCTACAATACATTTATGAGATTTTCGCAGTCGATTGTAGCCAATTCAAAGATTTGGACAATCTTTGCATCAGACCTACTGTTGATTGTTTACAAGTAAACAATCAAATGAGATTTCTCCGCTTCACTCAGCTATGCTTCGTTTCGGTCGAAATTACGTATTTGGAGAAATCTTCGATTAAGAGCTGAACGTGAATGGTAAATTATATTCAAAAAATATTAAAAAGTTCGAAAAAATTTAAAAATTATTTAAAATTACATATTAAAGAAAACACAAAAAAGAGCTATTAACTTAATAACAGCTCTAATCTATATTATTCAATTTTTATAATTTAACTGTAAAAACAATTCTTTCTCCATCAACACTATCAGCAGAAATTTTTCCCTTATGTTTTAAAACAATTGATTGAGCGATAGAAAGCCCGATTCCGTATCCTCCAGTTTTACTATTTCTTGAACTATCTGCTCTGTAAAATCTTTCGAATAGAATATTATAATTTTTAATTTCTAAATTATCAGCTTCATTTTCTACAGTAAATACTATTTTTTTATTTTGTTTTTTTAGTTGTACATTTATATCACTTTTTTCTCTTGCATATTTGATAGCATTGTCAAACAAAATACCAATAACCTGCCTAATTAATTTTTCATCTCCCTTAAACGAAATTCCTTTTTCAATATCTGTTACTATATTTTTATCCAAACTTGTAGCATAGTCTTTGACATCCATAACGCAATCATTAAGCACATCTGAAAAAGAAAAATCCAGTTTTTCCAAATCATCAGATTCTTCAAGTTTTGTAAGTGAAATCAAATTTCCGATAAGACCATTTAATCTATTTACCTGCTTATGAATATTTCCTGTCCACTTACTCTCTCCTCCTTCCATTTCAAGCACATCTGCACTTGTGTTTATTATGGCTAGTGGAGTTTTTAATTCATGGCTTGCATCTGTAATAAAAGCATTTTGCTTTTCATAGGCTTGAACCATTGGTGCAACAGCCTTTTTAGATAAAATAAATGAAAAAAGTGTAACAAATCCCAATACTAAAAGACTGATAATAACACTATTCCCAAGGTTTGAATAAAATACATTATAATCTTTTACAACATCGACAAAGGCAATTAACTTCCCCTTGTCTGTATTTTCAACTACATATTTAAAACCCTTGTAATAACCACTATGTTTTCCTTTTGCCAAAACAGTTTTTGCATATTCTACAGCCTCAGACGCACTGGTAAAAAAAACATCATCTGTATTAACTGTTACAACATTTTTTTGATTGTCCGTTCTAACTGTAAAAAATCTGTTTGAAAAGTTTTTAAGATAGAGTGTCTTTTTTTCATCAGCATTTTCATTAACTACTGCAAAACTTGGCATAACTCCATTATTTTCCACCAATGTTTTTAATAATTCATCCGAACTATGGCTAATATTATAAAAATTTGCAAAATTAACAAAAGCCATTATTGCCAAAACAACAGTGGATATAATTCCAACTGAAAAATATATAAACTTTTTTCTAAGTTTACTTTCCATTTATAGCCTCCAAAGAGTAGCCAACATTTCTAGTTACTTTTATTTCAACATCTGCCTCTAGTTTTGCAAGTTTCTTTCTAAGATATGAAATATAAACCCAAACAACACTTATATCAGAATCTGTATCATAACCCCATATTTTATCCATAAAAGTATCTGCTGAAATAATATTTGAAGGTGTTGACATAAGCATTTCAAGCATTTGGAATTCCTTATTTGTAAGTTTGTAGTTTCCCATTTCAGATGACAATTCAAAAGTCGTCCTGTTTAAAGTAATATTTCCAAATGTTAAAACATTATCTGTAACATTTTCTTTTCTTCTAGTTATCGCTCTAAGTCTTGCAAGAAGTTCCTTAACTTCAAAAGGCTTAGTTAGATAATCATCAGCTCCACAATCAAGTCCTACAACTTTATCTTCAAGTTCAGACTTTGCAGTAAGCATAATAACCGGAATACTATTTCCATTTTCTCTTATAGTTTTTAAAACAGTAATACCATCAACTTTTGGCATCATAATATCTAAAACAACAGCATCATAATTTTCTGCTTCCAAATAAGTAAGAGCTTCCTCTCCGTCATATACAACATCAACAGAATACTTATTCCCTTTAAGGATAGCACAAAGTCCGTCTGCTAAATCAATCTCATCTTCACAAATTAAAATTCTCATAAAATCACCCCGTATTTTTTCTATACTATAACAGTATAACCTTAAAACAACTTAAAATCAAGTACTAAAAAATCACTCAATCGAGTGATTATAAATATAAAATTAAAATCTAAGTATCTTTTTCTCAAATTTTCCTTATTTAAAATTTAATTTACTTCTTACATAATTTTCCAGCATAGAAGCTTTCTCTTTATTCATTGCTGGTACACCTTTTAGTTTGTAATCTTTTCCAAGTTCTTTATACTTTTCAACTCCCATTATATGATATGGTAAAATTTCAACTCTTTCAATTTTATCTCTATACGGTTTGATTATTTCAATAAGCTTATCCATTGATTCCTTATTGTCCGTAAAACCGGGAACCATAACATGTCTAAACCAAATTTTCCCTTTAAAATATTTATCTATATATTCTAAAAATTTATAAAAACCATCCATTTTTTGTTTTACCATTTCTATATAACCTTGGTTTGAAAAACTTTTTACATCTAAAAGAATTGTATCAGTATTTTCTAAAATTTCTTTAAAATATTTTTCATTTCCATAACCACTTGTATCCACGCAAGTATTATAACCATTTTCTTTTAACAATTTTAGAGTTTCAGCAAGAAATTCTCCTTGTAAAAGAGGCTCTCCACCAGAAAAAGTTATTCCACCATTATCTCTATAATAAGTCTTATATCTTTTGGCTTTAGACAGCACAAAATCAGGCGTTATCTCCGTACCGCCTTGCAATGCTTGAGTATCTGGGTTATGACAGTAAAGGCATCTAAGAGGACAACCTTGTAAAAAGAAAATTGTTCTTATGCCTGGTCCGTCAACAAGCCCCATTGTTTCAATTGAATGTAACCTGCCTATTACCATAAAATCACCTTTTAATTATTTTAAAAAAATGTAGAAAAAACAAAGCAGGACAACCTGCTTTGTTTAATTTATCATTTACTTTGCAACTTCTTAACGACTTTCATGGAAAGTTCTGTGAATTACTTCCATTTGTTGTTCTTTTGTAAGTCTGTTAAATCTAACTGCATATCCAGAAACACGAATTGTTAAGTTTGGATATTTTTCTGGATGATCATAAGCATCCATTAAAGTTGCTCTATCAAGTACATTAACATTTAAATGGAATGCTAATTGTTCAAAATAACCGTCCATTAAGTTTGTTAAATTAACTTTTCTTTCATCCTCACTCTTTCCTAAAGCTGTTGGAACTATTGAGAAAGTATTTGAAATACCATCTTGACAACATCCTGCAAAAGGAATTTTTGCAACTGAGTTAAGTGATGCGATTGCACCTGTCTTATCTCTTCCATGCATTGGGTTAGCTCCTGGTGCGAATGGTTCGCCTTTCTTTCTTCCATCAGGAGTTGTTCCTGTCTTCTTACCATAAACTACATTTGAAGTTATAGTTAAGATTGAAAGTGTATGTTCAGAATTTCTATAAGTAGGAGTTTTTCTAAGTTCTTCCATAAATCCTTCGATAACTTCTACTCCTATTGAGTCAACTCTGTCATCATCATTTCCGTAAGTTGGGAAATCTCCTTCAATTTCGAAGTCAATAGCTAATCCATTTTCATCTCTGATTGGTTTAACTTTTGCATATTTAATTGCACTTAATGAGTCAGCTACGATTGAAATACCAGCTACACCAAATGCCATATATCTGTGAACAAAAGTATCATGTAGAGCCATTTGTCCAGCTTCATAAGCATATTTATCATGCATGTAGTGAATTGTATTCATTGTATTTACATAAAGTTTTGCAACTTTTTCTAAAACTAATTTGTAATTAGCATAAACTTTGTCAAAATCTAAAACTTCATCTTTAATTGGTTCAATACCATCTAAAACTTTGATTAAAGAACCATCTTTTGCTCTCTTCATTTCATCAACACCACCGTTAATAGCGTAAAGAAGTGATTTTGCAAGATTTGCTCTAGCTCCAAAGAATTGCATTTGTTTTCCGATTACCATTGAAGATACACAACAAGCTATTGCATAGTCATCACCATGAACTGGTCTCATTGCATCATCATTTTCATATTGTAATGAACCTGTTTGGATACTCATCTTTGAACAATAATTTTTCCAACCTTCTGGTAAATCTAAACTCCAAAGAACTGTCATATTTGGTTCTGGTGAAGAATCTAAATTAGTTAAAGTGTGTAAAATTCTAAAAGCTGTCTTAGTAACTAATGTTCTTCCATCAAGACCCATACCACCTAGAGATTCAGTAACCCAAGTAGGATCTCCTGCGAATAAATCATCATATTCAGGAGTTCTTAAATGTCTCATCATTCTAAGTTTCATAACGAATTGGTCAATTAATTCTTGAGCTTCACTTTCTGTTAAAGTTCCTTCTTCAATATCTCTCTTGATGTAGATATCTAAGAAACCACCATTTCTACCAAGACTCATTGCAGCACCGTTATTTTCCTTAACAGCTGCTAAATAAGCAAAGTATAACCATTGAATAGCTTCTTTAGCATTTGTAGCTGGAACAGAAATATCATATCCATATTCCATAGCCATTTTCTTCATTTCGTCTAAAGCTCTGTATTGTTCAGAAAGTTCTTCTCTAAGTCTTATTATATCTTCTGAAGCTAATTCGCTTTCCAATTTTTTATATTCATTTAATTTGTCAGCTCTTAATCTGTCAATTCCATAAAGAGCAACTCTTCTATAATCTCCGATAATTCTTCCACGTCCATAAGCATCAGGAAGTCCTGTTAAAAGACCAACAGTTCTAGCTTTTCTCATTTGAGAAGTATAAGCATCAAATACTCCTTGATTGTGAGTTTTTCTGAATTGATTGAAATATTTTTCAATTGTTGGATCCATCTTTAATCCATAAGCATCTAAAGAATTTGTAACCATTCTATATCCACCATAAGGATTTACGATTCTCTTCATCGGTTCGTCAGTTTGGAAACCTACAATCAATTCATTTTCTTTATCCAAATAACCCGCAGGAAAATTATTAATTCCTGAAACTCTTGTAGTATCAACTTTTACAGTTTTTGATCTAACTTCTTCTAAGATTAAGTCTTCGGCTTTTTTCCATAAGTTCTTAGTTCTTTCTGTTGGTTCAGCTAAGAAACTTTCATCTCCTTCATAAGGTGTGTAGTTTAATTGAATGAAATCTCTAGTATCAATATTTTCACTCCAATTACCTTTTTTAAAACCTCTCCATGCGTCCATAATATCATCTCCTAAAATTTATATTAATTACGTAAACTTATTTACTATGTTTATAGTATATACCCAACAAAAGCTTTAGTCAGTGATTACAATCACAAAAATAGTATATTTTCAAACATTTTCATAAAATTTTCAAAAAAATTATACTTTATAAAAACATATTTGAATTCCTATACATACTATACAATATAATTTATCAATTTTTCTGAATCGTTTTCATTATACACAATAACATATTTATATTTTTAACAAATTTAAGTACCATTATATAGTAGTTAAATAAAAATAACTTAAAAACATCTACTCTATCATTTGAGTATTTGACTAAATTAAAATTTCCAAAATTTTATTTTACAACAAAAAGGGGCTCAACGCCCCTTTTTGAAAGTAAATTTATTTTACATTTTCATATCTATAACCATACGGCCTGTGATAACTCCATCTTCCATTTCTTTGAAAATAGCAGGGGCATCTTCTATTGGACGTTTTTTAACAACTGGAACAACCATTCCTTCTGCGCCGAATTGGAATGCTTCTTCTAAGTCTTTTCTTGTTCCTACTAATGAACCTATAATTTCAATTCCGTCAAGAACAGTTTTAACTATAGATACATCCATAGTTTCTGAAGGTAATCCAACAGCTACAACTATTCCTGCTGCTCTTACTGAATCAATAGCTTGGTTAAAAGCAACTTTTGAAACAGCTGTAACAACAGCTGAATGACAACCACCTGTTTTTTCTTTAATTACTTCAACAGGATTTTCTTTAAGTCCATTTATAACAATATCTGCACCACATTCTTTTGCAAGAGCAAGTTTATCATCGTTTATATCAACAGCTACAACATGAGCATTAAAAACTTTCTTTGCATATTGAACAGCTAGGTTTCCAAGTCCACCTGCTCCATATAAAGCAATCCATTGACCTGGTTTTAAATTTGCAGCTTTTATTGCAGCATAGCAAGTAACACCTGCACAAGTAATACTACTTGCTTGAGCTGGATCTAATCCATCAGGTACCTTAACAGCATAATCAGCTGTTACGATACATTGTGTTGCCATTGCACCATCAACTGAATATCCAGCATTTTTTACAGTTCTACAAAGAGTTTCTTTTCCTGTATTACAATATTCACAGCAACCACAGCCTTCATAGAACCATGCAACACTTACTCTGTCTCCAATTTTTAAAGATTTAACACCTTCTCCAAGTTCCTTTACAATACCAACACCTTCATGTCCTAGAACACGGCCTGGAACTTTTCCAAAATCTCCCTTTGCAACATGTAAATCAGTATGACAAACTCCACAGTACTCAACATCTATCAATGCTTCTCCGTAACCCGGTTTTCTTATATCTCTTTCAACCAATTCAACCCAAGTTCCTTCTTTATTAACAACTACAGCTTTCATAAAAAACCTCCTTAACTTAAAACTGTTTCCAACAATCTCAAAAATAATAAATAAATTTTAAATATTCTTTGAAATTATTTTTCATTACATTTTTATTATAACTCTAACAGCAAACGATGTCAACAATTTTTAACAAAATATTTTAAAAATTTTGTGATTTATGATGTTGTTTATATTTTTAACAAATATTATTCTTATATAAAAATATATTTCTAATTTTTATTCAAACTCTTTTGCTCTTAAATCATATTGCAAACTACACTTATTCCCAATTATAGCGAATGATTTAAAGCCTTATAATTAACTTATTCACAAAGAAATATTTTTAAAATTTTTTATATAAAATGCTAATTTTTTAAAATATTTCTTTGTTGCAAGAAAAACGTTTTTATTTTTGGCTTGATAAATATATTAATTATTAAATATAAAATATAATAAAAATTTACTTGTGTATGTTAAATTTAATTATTGTAAAAAATCTTGAAATTTATTTTTTAAAATGGTAAACTAATATAAGAAAAAAAACTACCTTTCATCTGTACTTCATATCGGGTGGATATCTGGGAACCTTGTTGTTTCACAACAAGATAAGATTATTTTTGTAAGATTGTAATAAATTTAGGAGGATAATATGTTTAAGAAAAAATCTAGTTTATTACTAGCTATGCTGTTATTATTAAGTGCTTGTTCAGCACCTGCTAAGAAAGAAGAAACACCTAAACAGCAAACTGAAACTCAAGATAAGAAAGATAATGTCAATCTGCCTAATCAGGGTTTAATGGCAGTTACTTGGTATCAAACTTCTGCTGAAGCCAAAGCACTTTACACTCAAGGATATAATGCAGCTAAGAAGTCATTAGAAGAAAAAATTAAAAATAAAGCTAAAGGCGAAAAATTAGCTGTTGTTTTGGATTTAGATGAAACTGTCCTTGACAACTCACCTATTCAAGCTTATTATGCAATAAATGGAAAATCCTATCCAGAAGGATGGCATGAATGGGTTATGTATGCTAAAGCAGAAGTTGTTTATGGAGCAAAAGAATTTTTAGACTTTGCACATAAAAATGGTGTTGGAATTTATTATGTAACTGATAGAAATGCTGAAACTGAATTTGAAGCTACTAAGAAAAATCTTTTGGAAAAAGGACTTCCTCTACAATCAGATGCAAATTTGATGTTAAGAGCCAAAGGAGAAAAAGGCAAGGACGAAAGACGTAAAAAAATCGAAGAAACTCATAAGATTGTTATGTTAGTTGGAGATAATTTACATGACTTCGCAACTCCTGAAGACGGATCATTAAAAGGAAGAGATAAATTCGTCAAGGATCATGCAAAAGACTGGGGAGATAAATATATAATGTTACCAAATCCAATGTATGGAAGCTGGGAAGGTACTTTATATAATAATAATTTTAAAAAGTCTGATGAAGAAAAAGATAAACTTAGAAAATCAGCTCTAAAAGTATTTAATGTTGAAAAGAATACGGTTGAAGAGCATAAATAAGAACCCCACCCTTCCACGATGCTTTGCATCGGGTGGGTGCCCGGGAACCTTGTTGCTTCGCAATAAGAAAAAATAAATTACAATTTTACAATGAAATAAAAATTAAGCTGTTAAATGAAAAATCATTTAACAGCTTTTTTAAATAAAAATCTGTAAATAAAAAGCATCTACCAAAAAAAGATAGATGCTTTTTCAATTTATTTATGCTTAATTTAAGATACTATTTCTTTTCTACATATCCATTTTGTATAAGATTATTTTCAAATGCTTTAAGACTCTTAAAATTATTAGCATCTAATGTTCCACCAAGAATTCCACTTTTGTTAAATTTATTTACATCCAATTTAGAAACGTCTACAACAATAGTCATCACAAGATTTTTATTTTCTATTTTAACTTCACTTTTTGCAGAATCTCCTAAAGTCGCAAAAACTTGTTTTTGCTTAGCTATTACTGCATTAGCATCTTTTTCATTTTTTATTTTAAGTTTTTCAAAACTTAAAACGCTCTTCATTGTAATTTTATTTACTACATCACCTTTATATTCCACTATAAATGATTTAGTATCAAAATCCTTAGAAAAAGTCTTAACAGTTTTTTCTTCTTCTTTTTTTAACTCTTCCTCATTAGCTACTTTAAGAACTTTTTTATTGCCCCCAGAGCAAGCAACTATTCCCATTGATATAGCTAAAATCAAAAAGGCTGTTAATATTTTTTTAATTTTTTTCATATTTTTCCTCCTAAAAAAATATTATTTATTTTATCAAAAAACGATAAAATAACTTTAAACTTATCTTTAAACAAGTTCAAGTCCATTATAGCATATAATTTATAATTGCACAATTTTTAATAACATTTTAAAAACATAAAGTCCATATTAGATATTTAATTGCTTTGATAAAAAATAAATAATATTTAGAAAGTATAAAATTTATTTTTTATTAATATAAAAAAGGTGCTAAGTTAAACTTAACACCCTTCTCTTTTTATTATAACATAAATGCCTTATATGCTTTGTAACTCATATACACATCTATTTTACTTGTAACTTCATATGGTGAGTGCATACTCAATGTAGCAGGGCCAGCATCTAAAACTTCTGCACCATATTTTGCAAGAAGTAATGCTATTGTTCCCCCGCCACCTTGGTCAACTTTACCAAGTTCTGCAGTTTGCCATACAACATTATTTTCTTTAAATACTTTTCTAACTTCTGCTAAAAATTCAGCATTTGCATCACTTGAACCGAATTTTCCACCACTTCCAGTATATTTACAAATTGAAATACCTGAACCGATAAATGCAGAGTTCATTTGTTCACAAACATCAGGAAAGTCAGGATCAAATCCTGCTGCAACATCTGCAGATAAAACTTTTGAATTCTTTAATGAACGATTAACTTTTAATTGGCAAAATTCTCCTTCTAGATTTACAAGTTCAGTCATTGTGTTTTCCCAGAAATATGATGCCATACCTGTATTACCCATTGAGCCTATTTCTTCTTTATCCATAAATAATCCACAAGCAGTTCTCTTCGGATTTTCAATTTCAAAAATAGCACGCATTGTTGTAAAAGCACATACTCTATCATCTTGACCATATCCTAAAACCATTGATCTGTCAAGACCTAAATCTCTTGCAACTCCAGCAGGTACAATTTCTAATTCTGCAATTTTGAAATCTTCTTCTTCAAAATTATATTTTTCTTTTATCAATTTTAAAACATTTTCTTTAACAGCGTCTTTTTCAGTATCCTTTAAAGGCATATTGCCCATTAGAATATTCATTTGTTCTCCAACTAATGCTTCACGAGCTGTTTTAGCCAATTGATTTTTAGATAAGTGAATCAATAAATCTGTTACACAAAATACAGGATCGTCCTTATCTTCTCCAATATGTATATCAATTTTTTCTCCAGCTGAATTGTAAACAACCCCATGAATTGCTAAAGGAATTGTTGCGTATTGATATAATTTAACTCCGCCATAGTAATGAGTTTTTAATTTTGTTAAATTATTCGCTTCATACAAAGGATTTTGTTTAACATCTAAACGTGGACTGTCAATATGTGCCCCAACGATATTCAATCCATTTTCCAAAGGTTCAGTTCCCATCACAAAAAGAGCAACTGACTTATTCTTATGATTTAGATAAAATTTATCTCCTGCTTTAAATTTTTCACCGGATTTGTAAAGTTCTTCTAAATCTCTAAATCCCTTTTCTTTTGCTTGACGAATAATTTCTGCACAAGCAAGTCTTTCTGTTTTTGATACTGATAAAAACTTTTTGTAATCTTCACAAAAACTAAAAACTAAATCTTTTTCTGCATCTTCAATTTGTAACCATGCACTCTTGTTAGTCATAACCTTCCTCCTAATATAAATTTTTTACAAAACAATTATAACATAATTAAGTTTACAAGTAAATTATTAACTTAATTTATGGTAACTTTTCCAGCTTCACATTCTATCTTCATATTAACTTCAGAACTACCATTTTTTATTCCGCGTTTATCAAAACCTGCAAAAGATTCTCCGAAAATTTTTACACTGCCCATTTCAACACTGTATTCATATTTTATTTCTCCATACAATTTATCAACATCAAGTGTGGCATTTCCAGCTTGTACATCAAGTTCGAACATATCTTGATATTCAACATCTCCTTTGATATTTCCTGCATGGACATCAACATCAAAGTTTTTAACTTCAAGATTTTTTAAATTTACATTTCCTGCATTTATTTCCAATTTAAAATCTCTAAGCTCTAAGTCTTTCATTTTAATACTTGAAGCACTTATTTCTCCACGAATTGAAACATCTTCAGGAACATAGATTGTAAGAGAGGAATCTTTAATAAAATCTTCATCAATTACAATTCCTTTATCATCAAGACGACCAACTAAACCCTTATTATAAATTTTCAACTTATTTTGGGATTTTTCACAATATAATTTAGTTCTTTTTAAATTTCTTGATTTCACTCTTACTGTTTTATCATCACTGACTTCAAATTTCGCACTTAAGGCATTTAAATCAATTTCTATTTCATCAATATCTTCAAAAAAAGTATCCATATTTTCATTTGAATAGTCCATTTCATCCTCATCATAAATTTCATAATCTTCATCATCACTAGGTTGATATTTAACTCTAACATATTTTTTAGTATATTTGCCTGGATTTTTTGAAATATCCTTAACTAGCATCTTGTATAGTCCCTTTATCAACCAAGCAAAAATATACACTAAAATTATAAATCCAATTACTCTCCAACCCCAAGTAAGAATTGATTCAGGGTTAAAAATAAATGAAAAAGGTAAAGTAACTAAAGAAATTAATAAACTCACAACAGAAAATGCAATCCATAGCGCAAAACAAATAACAACTACTACAAAAATCGGAACTAATAACGGAAATGAGAAAATCCCAAGTGCAACAAGCGATAATTTTTTCCAAAAACTTCCTCTTTTCTTTCCATGTCTTTCATTTCTTTCTTCTTCAATTTCAATATCCTCTGCTAAAATTTCCATTGCGATTTTTCTTGGATTTCCAAAACTTTCAGGAACTTCATCATCAAGACTAATTCCCTGCTCATCAAACATTTCATTATAAAAATTCTCTACATTCTGTCTTTCTGTACTTGAAATATTTTTTAGATAAGACATAAGCTTTCGCATAAAAGTTCTTCTATTCATCATTACCTCCAACAATCTGATTTACTTGCTCTACATATAAATTCCATTTTTTCTTATTAAAATTTAAAACATCTCGTCCCGCTACTGTTATACGATAATATCTTCTGTTTCTACCGTCAAAAGCAACGTCATAACTATCCAAAAGACCATTTTTTAGAAGTCTTCTCAAAACCGGATAGAGAGTTGACTCCGAAATCTCAATGGTAGCCATTAGTTTCTGAGTAATTTCATAACCATAAGTATCACTTCGATTAACTATCGCAAGAACACAAAAGTCTAAAATTTCTCCTTGAATTGAAAACATAAGCACTCCTTTCTCCTAATTATTATTAACTTACTTATATTATATAACGTATAGTATATAAAGTCAATATATTTTTGGGGATTTTTTGTTTTGTAAAATTTAAAAAATTTTGAAATCTTTTTAGATTTCTTTCAGAAATATTATTGTTTGTAAACAAACAATAATTGAGATCTCTCGACTACGCTCGAGATGACGTGTTGGAAGCTTTTCTTTGCAAAGTAACATGACGTGAACTATTTTTTATACAACATATTAATAATTTCCGTTTTATTAAATTATTTTTATTTTTTAACTGATATTTATATTTTTTTAGTGTTTTATGAAGTTTGTTTACTACTAACGTCTAGCACTTAAACAGCGGCATTATCCTTATACGTCATTTCGACTGTAGCGATAGCGAAACGGAGAAATCTCATAGTTTTGCTTATGAATAAGCAAAACTAAAATGTATCGTAGATACATTAAAATTTCCAACAAAAAAACAGCGAATAAAAAATTCACTGTTATAACTATTTTTTATAAAATTCTATTATAAAATACGTAAATTATACCAAATTTCTTTTACATTTAAACTTTTTAATTGTCAAAAGTTTTTTACATCTGATGAATTAGAACTTAATTTAGTTTAAAAATCCTATCATAGATTTTTTCTTCATTAGATTTAATAATTTTTCTATCTAAAACTTCTCCTTCTCTTAATCCTGATATTACTATATTGCTACTTGATTTCATATCTTTTATTATATCCATAGCAAGTTCATATATATAAATTTCTCTTCCAATTTCGAAATTAAAAATACCATTTTCAAGTATTTTATCGTCAAATTTAGCCCAAATATCAATGAAACTTTTTATATCAGTAGCTATCTTTTTTATATCTTTATGTGTAACTGTTAAGGGTAAATCATTCTTTGCCTGATTTCTAAATATATGAAAAACAGAGCCTTTACTTTCTAGTATAAATGGAAATCTAACAGCTTGTACTATCTTATCGTTACTGTTTACAGTCCTGATAACTTCTTCAACTTCCAATTTATCTTTTCCAAAAAAGTTTACAGGATTATATGCTTCATCACTTGATAAAAATATAAATCTTTTTACGTATTCAGAATTTAACACTTTATTAATCAATTTCTTAGTGTTTTCAACATTAACATTATGATAATAATCTCGGTAAATTTCGTTGTATTTAGTATTTTTTATAACAGCAGAATGAATAACAATATCAGGTTTTAAAGTATCCATTAAATTTAAAGCCTCGTCAGAATAAGCATCAAAAGGAATGAATTTTACTTTTTCATTTTTTATACTTTTCTCAACAACAACTATCTCATTTTCATTAATATCTGTTCCAATAACATAAAAGCCTTTATCTATATAGTATTTTGCCAACTCTAATCCTACAGTTCCACAAACTCCAGTAATATAAACATTATTTTTCATATTCATTCTCCCATAATTGATATAAATATTCTATTCATAAAACGGATTGTCATTTTCGTATTTTTCGTTGAAATCGACTTTATGTCCATTTATTTCATATCCCAATAGTAAATTTATATTTACATTTTCTGCTGCTCTAAATATAGAGCTATCAACATTTTTAAAGTCTTTTTTCAAATTTTCTATTAAATCCTTTATTTGATATCTTTTGTTTCCGATTTTTTTCGCTGCAACCATACAAGCGCAATTTAAAGGCATAAGTCCTGTTGATTTCATCCACCTTATGATATATTCTTCTTCTATAAGATATAATGGTCTTATTATTTCCATATCTTCAAAATTTTTCGCCTTTAGTTTAGGTGGCATTGTCTTAAAACTACCTGCGCATAGTAAGTTAAGCATTGTAGTTTCAATAACATCATTAAAATGATGACCTAATGCCAATTTGTTACAACCAAGCTCTTTAGCTTTCGCATAGAGTGAGCCTCTTCTCATTCTTGCACACATATAGCAAGGATAATCACCTGCAATTTTGTCTGCAACTGCAAAAATATCAGCAGGATAATATGTAAGAGGAATTTCAAGATAACTTGCATTTTCTAAAAGCAACTCTTTTATTGACGGATGATAACCCGGATCCATTGCAATAAATTCAAGTTCAAAATTATCTTTCCCATTCTTTTTAAGTTCTTGAAAAAGCTTTGCCATAATTAAGCTGTCTTTTCCACCTGAAATCGCAACTGCAATCTTATCTCCGTCTTCTATTAAATTGTATTCTTTAATCGCCTTTACAAATTTTGACCAAATATGTTTTCTATATCTTTTTATCAGCGACCTTTCAATATCTTTAAGCTCAGCTCTTTCGTTTTCAGGAAAAAGAACAGGACAAGTTGCCTGTAAATTATTCTCTCTATTTTCCATTATATCTTTTATTTCCTTATTTTCCATATTTCTCCTATTTATGATATATTTGATTGTTCATAATTTTAAAAGCTCTGTAGATTTGTTCCAATAACACAACTCTAAATAGTTGGTGAGGGAGTGTAAATTTTGAAAAAGAAAGTTTAAAATTACTTCTTTTCTTTATTTCATCTCCAAGTCCGAAACTTCCACCGATTACGAATATAAATTTTGAATTTCCGTCATTCATTTTACCTTCTAAAAATTGTGAAAAGTCTTCACTATCTATTGATTTCCCTAGAATTTCAAGGGTAATTACAAAATCGGAGTCTGAAATTTTATTTAAAATTCTTCCCTCTTCTTTTTTTAATACATTTTCAATTTCCAATTTACTAGGTGTTTGTGTCAAAATTTTTTCTTCTGGAATTTCTATGATTTCAATTTTTGAAAAGGCTGAAATTCTCTTTTTATATTCATCACAAGCATCTTTAAAAAATTTTTCGGATAACTTTCCTACACATAAAATTTTTATATTCATATTACACTTCCGTTATACTGCTGTTGTCAAATCTTCTTGCAACTTCTAAATTCGTATATTGAATTACATTTTCTTTATCTAAAATTCCAAAAACTTCGTCATAAGCAAGTTTTTCTTCATTATTTGTTTCACTTAAATGTCCAAGATATACCTTTTTGCATTTGTCAGTTACAACTTCGGAGAGTACATTTCCACTTGTAACATTCGAAATATGCCCGAATTCTCCTAGAATTCTCTGTTTTAAATTGTAGTCATAAGGTCCGTTTTTAAGCATTTCTAAGTCGTGATTTGCCTCAAAATAAAAAATCTTTGAACCTTTAATTTTGTCTTTCATATGGTTTGTAATAATTCCCGTATCAGTTAAAAGACTTACTTTCCCATAATCTGTATTAAAAACAAAGCCCATTCCTCTCGCACAGTCGTGAGAAATTTCCAAGGTATATAAATCAAAAAGAGAAAATCTGTGCTTCTTTTCAGTGCCAATAACAACAATATTTTCATCTTTAATTTTACCTAATTTAGATGCTCCAGCCTCTAGTGTTTCAACATTAGAACAAATCTTGATATCATAACGTCTGGAAAGTACTCCAGCACCCCTTATATGATCAATATGTTCATGAGTTAAAAATATTAAATCAATCGTACTTGGATCAACTCCCAATTGTTTTAAATTACATTCAATTTTCTTCCCACTAAAACCTGCATCTATTAAATATCTTTTATTATCAACTTCTAAAAAGCAACAATTCCCGTCACTCCCGCTAAAAAGCGGACAAAATCTTAAGCCCATATTTCCTCCATTCATACAAGCTTTATTTTATCATATTTTTAATAAAAAATCCAAAATTTTACATAAAAAAATTAGGCTTTCACCTAATTTTTATCAATAAAACTTAATCTCTTTTTTAATTCTAATTTTTTAAATAATTTTTCTCTAAAATAATCAATAAATATACATCCTACAAATATTGCAATATCTGTTATTATTATATAAAGTAACATTTTAAAAGTTGGATAATTTAAAAAGGTTGCAGATCTTCCAGCAATAAATCTTTTGCTAATCACTTCATGTTCATGAATTAAATAAACTGAAAAACAAAGTGGTGAAAGAAATGCTATTATTTTTCTCCACGATTTAACTTTCAACTTTGAAAATATTATTAGTAAGGCTATTCCTGATAAAAGCATGGTAGGAGATGTGTAGGAGATTAAAGTATATTTAAAATCTTTAAAACCTTTTAAATCCAAATAACTTGTTAAACATGCACTTCCTAATTCCAAAATAATACAAAAGATAAATAAAATCATCATAGACCTATTAGAAAACTTATTATGCAAATTGTATT
Organism: Parvimonas sp. M20; assembly: GCF_035282425.1. Lineage (NCBI taxonomy): Bacteria > Bacillati > Bacillota > Tissierellia > Tissierellales > Peptoniphilaceae > Parvimonas > Parvimonas sp. M20. The sequence continues at coordinate 26,668 of NZ_JAYKBQ010000014.1, forward strand.
TTTTGATAAATCCACCAATTAAGTATAATACCATTAGCCATACAAAACTTGAGCCATTCCTTGTAAGGAAAATATCTCCTGCATAAATAAAAGGTAAGACAGAATTTACAATTATAATCATGATAATTGTGTTCTTGAGAACTTTATAGTCCATATTTTGTAAGGCAGAATTTAATATAGGCATAAAGAAGAACAGACAAAAATATGCTGTAAAATACCAATATTTTGAATTTACAACTGGAAAACAAAATGTTACAAGAGTTTTAAAATTAAAATCTACAATTCCAAAAATACAGCCAATCAAGTAAAGAGAAATAGAATAAAAAACAACTCTTAACCATAATAAAACTATATTAGAATATTTGTATCTGGATTCTATTCCTACAAAACCTGAAATTAAGGCATAACAGTTCACAGCCACATAACAAATTATCTCTAAAAGCCATACAATATTATATTTTGCACTAAAAAAATACAGATTATTGCTCCATAAAATTTCTCCATACCAAAAAACATGTAAATTTACAATCATAAACATTGTAACTATTCGAAGCAAATCAATTCCATAATTTCTTTCTTTTATTTCCAAATTCTTTATCAAAACTTCTACCTCACAACAAATAAATATATGAATTTTAGTATATAGTAATTAAATACTAATGTCAAACTTTAATTTATAATTTTTAAAATATGAAATAGTCATCTTAAATTTAAGATGACTATTTATAATTATATTTAACTGAAAATTTTAAAAAGCAGAAAATTCTCCTTAAATCTAAATTTCTTTACATTCTTCCCATTCTATATCTTCTTTCTCCAAAAGTTCTAAAAGACTTGGCTTTAAAATAGGACTACATTCCCAAGCAATTCCACAACCTGCTGATAAAAGTCTTGGTACAGGGACAAGTTTTCCTGAAAGGTTATTTTCTTTACATACACTTTCAGTTGCCATTGCCTCTGCAGTCGTATAGAATGTTGTATACAGCTTAGTCTCTTTCATTATTCTACAATAATTTCAAAGTCTAATCCAACTTCTTTTACAGAAGTTTTCTTGCCTTGACTATTTGCAAAATGAGTAATATTTTTTACAACATGTGCTTCACTAGCTAAGACTTTGTAAGTTTCATTTTTATTTTCTTTAAGGGCATCTTGTAAAATTAAAACCGGTTCCGGGCAAGATAATCCTCTAACGTCTAATTCTTTCATATCAATCTCCTTAAATTTTATCTATTCTTTTCTTTTCTCAATCCACAGAAAGCTACAATAAATAGAACAACTATTGAAACAATAACAAATATTTGTCCATTTGTTCTAGGTCCCCCTGCAGCTGCTTTGATTCCTTTTTCCACATTTTCAACTGCAGCAGCTCCTCCAGCTAAATTAAAGTTATGAGCAAAGGCAGCTCCTACAAACATTCCCAATACAGTTATAACTGAGTCTGAAGAACCTGTTCCGGCAAGAACTAATTGTCTTAATGGACAACCTCCAAGTAATACTGCACAGAAACCAACAGCATACATAGATAATATATTCCAAATTGTTTGAGCATGAGCGATTGGTCCGAAAGCGACAAATTTAAAGTTTCCTGTAGCTAGATTATAAATTAACATAACGATAAAAATTCCGCCAATAACTGAAAATAATCTGAAATCTTTTAGTAAAATAATATCTCTAAGTGATCCAGCAAAACACATTCTACTTCTTTGAGCAATCACACCAAACATAAGTCCTACTCCTAATGAAGCATACCATACTGCATGCATACTTCCAGGACCTTTTTGACTAAAAGCATAAAGAGATGGAACGGTAATAACTAAAGCAAATAATCCTGCTACAACTATTGGTAAAACATATCCATTTTCTTTTTTTATTGTGTATGATCTTCCTAAGCTAAAGCCTTTTCTCAAGAAGAATGCACCTGTTGCAATACCCGCTGCAAATCCTACAAGTCCTACATAAGAACTTATATCTCCTGCTGACATTCTTAATATCATTCTTAAAGGACAACCTAAAAATACTAATGCACAAACCATCATTATTACCCCTAAGAAAAATCTAATAACAGGTGATGAACCTGCCGTAGATCTGTACTCTTTTGTAAATAATGAAATTAAAAATGAACCTAAAATAATTCCTACAATTTCCGGTCTAAAATATTGAACTACTTCTGCATTATGGAATTTCATAGCTCCAGCAGTATCTCTAATAAAACAAGCTATACAAAAAGCCATATTTTTAGGATTGCCTAAATATGCAAGTAAAGCTGCTCCAAGACCAGCGATAATTCCCAAAGTCAACAACCCTTTTTTTGTGTTAAAAAAACGCATTTGATTACCTCCTATCATCTATAATTTTTTTAATCGCGTTTATAGCAAGCTCGACCTCATCAAAAGTATTCGAATGAGAAAAGCTAAATCTAACCATACCCTGTTCAACAGTTCCAAGTGCCTTGTGAATAAGAGGTGCACAATGAGCTCCTGGCCTTGTTGAAATTTTATGCTCTTCATATAAAATACTGCTAACTTCAGAAGAGTCCATATCTAAAATATTTAAAGATACTATTGGAGCTCTAAGGTCAGTTTCAAAATCTCCATAAACCTTAACTTCAGAAAATTTACTTACCCCATCATAAAATTTCCTTGAAAGGTCTAAAGCTCTTTTTGTTAAGTCTTCAATTTTATTTTTTAAAAGATAGTCAATAGATGCATGAAGCCCAGCTATTCCATGTGAATTTAAAGTCCCAGCCTCAAGTCTTGTTGGCATCTTATCCGGTTGAAATTCATCATAGCTATGAGTTCCACTTCCACCAACCATAAAAGGTCTTATATACACTTCTTCTCTCACACATAAAGCACCCGTTCCCTGTGGTCCAAGCATTGACTTGTGCCCTGTAAAACAAAGCACATCAATATTCATCTCTTTCATATCAATATCAAATGCACCTGCTGTTTGAGAAGCATCCACGACAAAAAGAAGATTATTATTTCTACAAAAATCCCCATATTTTTTTAAGTCAGTAATATTTCCAGTAACATTGGATGCATGTGTTAAAACTATTGCCTTAGTATTTGCTTTTATCAAAGATGGAATTTCATCGAAATTCAAAACTCCTTTTTCAGAAACACCTATATAACTAACTTCTAAACCTTTTTCCTTTAAATAATGTATAGGTCTTAAAACAGAATTATGTTCTGAAACAGAAGTTATTATATGGTCATTTTCTAAAAATAATCCATTTATTGCAATATTTAAACTTTCTGTTGCATTTTTTGTAAAAACTACCTGACGAGAATTTCCAACATTAAACATCTTTGCTATTTTTTTTCTGGTTTCAAAAACTATTCTATCAGCACTTAAACTCTCCTCATAAACTCCACGAGAGGAGTTCCCAAAGTTTTTCATTGCGTTTACAACTGCATCAATAACTTCTACAGGTTTATTTTTTGTTGTCGCTGCATTATCAAAATAAATCATATTATCCTCCTTCGTGAAAAAATCTTTATTTAATATAAACATTACCATTAAATCTTAATCGAATCACTCTTCTAATAGGTTTATCATAAGGCATAACCCTATTAGTATTATATATCAATGTAGCTATATTGTCAAATTTTGCTCAAATTTCAACAAAAATATCTAAATTAATTATATTTTTTAATAAGTTTTATCGTTTAAATTATATAAGCGATTAATTTATCTTAAACAACATATTTATTAAAAAATAAATATAGCATTTTAACTTTTTTATTAAAAATCTTTATCAATTAAAACATAAAATATAGTCTAAATATAGCTAAAATCCTATTTCAAAATATTAAAAATTATGATATACTAATACTTAGTTACTTATATATTAGAAAAAACTGTTTGATTGCAGTGCTGAAGCAAATGGTTTTTCCTAAGAATAAGTAATAATAAATTCTATAGGAGGGAACTATGCAAAACTATTTAGTTTTAATTGGTATTGTAATCATTGTTGTGGGTTTTGTATTAAAACTTGATGTAATTTCTGTAGTTTTAATTGCAGGTTTCGCAACAGGTCTTGCCGGTGGTAAAAGTATTATTGAAATTTTAGACATTATAGGTAAAGGATTTGTCGAAAATAGGTATATGAGTTTATTCTTTACAACACTTATTGTAATAGGTATTATGGAAAGAAATGGTCTTAAAGAAAAGGCTGCAGACGGAATACGAAAAATTAGAGGTGCAAGTGCAGGTTTAGTTATCTGGTTATATTTATTTATTCGCTGGATTGCTGCAATATTCTCTTTGCGTCTAGGTGGTCATGTTCAATTTGTAAGACCTCTAATTTTACCAATGGCAGAAGGTGCTGCAACTAAGACAGTTGACCTTACTGAAACTAAACTAGAAGATCTAAAGGGTTTAGCTGGTGCTGTTGAAAACTATGGTAACTTCTTTGGACAAAATGTGTTTCCTGTTGCTTCAGGTGTTTTACTTATAGCTTCTACACTTAAAGATAAGGGGTATGCTGTAGAGGGCTCCGATATAGCTTACTATTCTTTATTTGCAGGTATTGCAATGATTATTTTATCAGTTATTCAATGTTTCTTATTTGAAATGAAACTTAGAAAGGAAGGTGAAAAAAATGTTAAAGTGGATAAGTAGTAATACATTTTTTATCGATGAATTCATTTATATTCTTTGTGGGTTAATTTCAATCTTAACAGCTTTTAGAGCTTTGAAGAATAAAGAAGCAAGAATTGGTACGTTTTTATTTTGGTTTTTAGTTGGAATTATATTTGCATGTGGAGGATTTTTAGTTAAATACCTTCCTAAACAAGGTGGAGTTATTGTTGGTGCTATGCTTGTAACTTGTGGATTGCTTACTCTTACAAAACAAGTTAAAATCGGAGAATTTAATCCACCATCAGAAGAAGAAAGAAGAAAAAATGCAAATAAAATTGGTTGGAAAATTTTTATTCCCGCATTGATTATGGCAGGACTCGGATTTTTCATGTCACAATTTAAATCTTTTAAAATTGTAATTGGAACGGATGCTAAAGGTAAAGATTTAATTTTCGGCTTTTCAACTGCACAAGTTTTAGGAATTTCGGCAATAATTGCTTTAATTCTAGCTATTATAATTGCTAAACCTAAAGTTGAAGATATGAAAGAAGATACTTCTAGACTCTTAATGCAAGTAGGAGCATCAAGTTTATTACCTCAACTTTTAGGAGCACTTGGAATCGTGTTTACAGCAGCAGGTGTAGGTAACATAATTGGCGATGTCGCAGGAAGTGTTGTTGGTGGTGGTGGAAGAGTCGCCGGAGTTGTAGCTTACTGTTTAGGTATGCTAATCTTTACTATGATTATGGGTAATGCTTTTGCTGCATTTACTGTAATCACAATCGGTGTTGGTATCCCTTTTGTAATCGCTCAAGGTGGAAATCCTGCTGTAGTAGGAGCTCTAGGTATGACTTCAGGTTACTGTGGAACACTATTAACTCCTATGGCTGCAAACTTCAATATCGTTCCAGGTGCAATTTTAGAAACCAAAGATAAATATACGATTATAAAAACACAGGCACCTATGGCTTTTGCTATGATTTTAGTTAATATCGTGCTTATGTTATTATTAGCATTTTAGGAGGTAATATAATGAAAATTTTAGTTAGTGGATTTGACCCATTTGGTGGAGAAAAAATTAATCCTGCAATTGAGTCTGTAAAATTATTACCAGACGAAATTAAAGGGGCAAAAATAATTAAAGTAGAAATTCCAACAGTAGCAAGAAAAAGTCTTAAAAAACTTGAAGAAGTTATTGAAGCTGAAAAACCTGATGTAGTAATAAATATCGGACAAGCAGGCGGCAGAACTGATATATCAGTTGAAAGAGTTGGAATAAATATGGATGATTTTAGAATAAAAGATAATGAAGGAAATCAACCAATTGATGAAAAAATTGCTGAAGATGGTCCAGATGCTTATCTTGTAACTATTCCTATAAAAGCAATGGTTCAAAAAATGATTGAAAACAAAATTCCTGCATCTGTTTCAAACACAGCTGGAACATTTGTTTGTAACCATGTTTGCTATGGAATGGCACATCTTGCAAATACAAAATATCCGAATATGAGAACAGGATTTATTCATATTCCATTTTTACCAGAACAAGTTGTAGATAAGAGAAATATGCCATCAATGCCTTTAGAAATGATTGCTAAAGGATTGGAATATGCAATCGAAGCTATCGTTGAAAACAAAGAAGACATTAAAGTAGAAGGCGGAGCAACACATTAATAATAACCCCACCCTTCCACGATGCTTCGCATCGGGTGGGTGCCCGGGAACCTTGTTGTTTCACAATAAACAACAAAAGGTTAGAGAACTAAAAACTCTAACCTTTTTTCATATTTTATTTAAATAACCTTTTTATCATAAGCAAGTCTTTCAAGTTCCCCTTGCAATACTACTTCTCCAGTATATTTATAACCACAGGATAAAATAAAATTTCTCATCTTTTTATTGTCTTTATGTGTATCAATTCTTAAATCCATTTTCTTTCTTTTTGCAAAATTTTCGACATAGTTCATCATCTTTTTTGCAAAACTTTGCTTTTTGTATTCATTTGAAGTTGCAACCTTATGAATACTAATATAAGGAATAGAAGTATTCCATTTGCCATTGATTTTTTCATAATCTTTATCTATCCCTTCTACTAAACAAACTGTAGAAACAATCCTTCTATGATATTCTAACACATACAAATCTATACCTAAATGTTCATCAATATCTTTAAAACTTGGAATATACTTACCTTGCCATTGGTCAACTCCGTCAGCTTTTAAAGCTTCTACTCCGTCAAGATATATTTCTAAAATACTTTCTCTATCTGATTCATTAGCCATTCTAAATGTCAAAACTTCATATTTTAAATTTAAAGAAATAAAAAAGGAAAAAATAAATATACTAATAACCAAAATAGCAAATAAAATTCCAATAAAGTATTTAACATTCAATCCTAATATTGAATCAAAAAATATATATACAAAGAAGAAATCAAATTCAAAATTTATAATATTCAACATTTTTAAAATATTTTTGTGAAATTTATTTGAAATTGTATAACTTATAGAATTAATATAATTAAATCCTATCTTAAAAGCAAATTCAACTAATACTAAAACAATAAGTAAAATATAATCTCTAGTAGAGGCTTTAAACACAAAACTCAATAAAAACATAATAACTAAAAAAATTAATTTAACATAATCAGCTTGTTTTTTATTTTTGCAAAATGAATTCATTACTTTATTTTAACTCCTATATTTTTAATAATTCTCCATTGAAGAATTTTCCCATTATCTCCCCAATATTCATCAAGTTTTGAAATTTTCCCATTTTCTAGTAGTATAAAGGAATTAACATAAAATGAAGATTTATCAAAAACATTTATTACTTTTGCAACTGCAATAATTAAATTTCCGATTTGTTCAACCCTTTCAACTTCTCCACCCCATTTATCAGGATAAGTGCAATTAACTTCAATAAACTCATCAACAGTAAATCTTTCATTAGTATTATGCCAATCAATATAAGCATCTTCATTAAAAAATTTTTTAATCTCCAAAGCATTTTGACTTAAAACCATATCAAAAAATTTATAAACATCGAACATATTTACTCCTTTTTTTCTATAATAATTTTATTAAATTTATATATAATGTATATTATACTTAAAATAAAATGAAAATTCAAATTAGTTTGAATATAGTTCTTTTTATAAATTAAATTTATATTTTAGTTTAATATTTTGTACAAAAAATTATTTGAAATATATTATAAATAATTTTGATTTTTTATTCGAATTATGATACGATATACTTAAAATACAATGCCAGTATTATAAAACATAAACCAAAGTTACAAAGATTTAGAAAACATGCTTATTTTTTTAGAAAAATACAATATTAAAAAATTTACGATTGCTGTATTTGTTAAAACTAAAAGTAAATATAATTCTGTAAAAGAAGATTTTTTAAAAATAAAAAATTTGAAAGAAGATCTTTATAAATTTATTGTTAAAAATAATTTAAAAATAAACTTAAAGATAGAGGGTTGTATGTTGTATTTTGCATATGATTATTTAGCATATAATGATATAAAAGTTTCTAATATACAAAAATTAGAATATGGATGTGAAGTTGGTCAAACAAAGTTAGAAATTCTGAGTAATAGTGTGATTTCTGGGTGTCCTGCACATACACATTTAAATAAAAACACAAATAATGTTTTTAAAAAAACAATAAAATATGTATGGAATAACAATAAAGATTTAGAGTATTATAGAAATTTAAAAAACAAAGATCCTTGTTGTGATAATTGTAAATTAAACTTTTTTTGTAATGGAGGATGTCCTGCTGAAAGAATAAAACAGCAAAAAACGTTGAATATAGAAAACAGGAGAGATGATAGATGTCAGTTTTAGAATATAAATTTCTTAAAATAAATAATACTAATAAATTTAAAGTTTATTTAATTACTTTCATTTCTAATTTTATTTTATTCTATTCTCCAATAATTTTTTTATTTTATAAAAATTTTGGAATAGACATATTCAAAATAGGTATTATTTTTTCAGTAACCAGTATAAGTAATATAATTTTTGAAATTCCTTTTGGACTGTTTGCAGATAAAAAATCTCCGAAATTAAGTGTATGCATCGGTTCTGTTATGATAACTCTCTCTAGTCGGATTATTTTTCAGTACGAGTTTTTTCCAATTTTTAATATGTGCAATTTTTATGGCTATTGGAGATGCAGGAATGTCCGGAGCAAATAGTGTTTTGTTAATGAACTTACTTGAAAGAGAAGAAGAAGTGTTTGAAATTTCATCAATATCAAGTGGAATTTCAAACATTCTCGGTGGACTCATAATAGGCTTTATATACAATATCAATATACGACTTCCATTTTTAATTTCGATGGTTTTATCAATATTGAATTTATTTTTGTATCTATCGATATCTGAGAAACATATAAATACTGAAAAAGAAAAAGTTCAAATAGAAAATGTAAATTTTAAAACTGCTTTTTTTATTTTTAAAAAACAAGTTTTCATATTTCTAATATTATTACTTTCATATATTTCCATACCGCAAGTTGCAATTTATTTTCCCGAGTATCTGGACTTTTTCAAAATAAATTCAAAATATATCGGAATTATGTATATGATTGCAAATATAATTAGTATGTTCGGAACAAAATTTCATCAAATTTATTTAAAAAAATATAATCCCATGGTAAAACTTAAATACTGTTTTTTATTTTTAATGATTTCTACATTTGTGATGTGGATTTCGAAAAATTTTTTTGTTTCCATGTTTTTTTATGCAATATATAGATTTATAACAGGCTACTTTTACTTACTGTTTTCAATGTATATAAATTCAAAAACTGATTTACACTACAAATCTACAATATTATCAATAAAAAATGTAATTGTACAAATTGCATTTATACTAAGTGATCCGTTAGTTACATTTATAATAAAGGAATTCGGAATTAGCAGAAGTTATTGTTTTGCTTTCATTTCTATAACAGTAATATTTTTGATTGTATTATTTTATAAAACAGGCGATCCGAAAGAAACACTTTTTGAAAAGAAACCTGCTTAAATATTTGACAACTGAGAATAAAAAAATTTAAAAACTGTTTCCATCAGTTTTATATTTCGACTTTTATAAAAAAAGTCGAAGAGTTTTTACTCTTCAACTTTAGTTGTTAAAACAAAAAAATCATCCATTCATTGGGATGATTTTTTTGTTTGGCTATTATCTATTCTCCCAGTACGAGATGTACCAGTACCTTCGACGTTTAGGAACTTTCGCTGTCGAAACTTGCCATTTGTTTCACAAATGGAGTTTCTTAGCATCTGACCTACGACGCAATCATAGATTGCTGTTAGGTCATGAACTTCTGTGGTTCATATTCAATAAGTCTTAAAAACCATACTTGTTTATTTATTTTTGCTGTTAGGCTCTGAACTTTAAACAAAAAAATCACTCTTTCGAGTGATTTTGATTTGTTTGGCTGTTTTCTATTCTCCCAATACGAGATGTACTAGTACCTTCGACGTTTAGGAACTTTCGCTGTCGAAACTTGCCATTTGTTTCACAAATGGAGTTTCTTAGCATCTGACCTACGACGCAATCTCAGATTGCTGTTAGGTCATGAACTTCTGTGGTTCATATTCAATAAGTCTTAAAAACCATACTTGTTTATTTATTTTTGCTGTTAGGCTCTGAACTTTCACAACAAATTCAAAATATAATTATTTATATAAACAAAAAACCATTCTTGCGAGTGGTTTGTTTGGCTGTTTTCTATTCTCCCAATACGAGATGTATCAGTACCTTCGACGTTTAAGAGCTTAACTTCTGTGTTCGG
>NZ_JAYKBQ010000015.1:0-34260 GCF_035282425.1 Parvimonas sp. M20
ATATTATTCATAAAAGAGAGTTCCTTTCTAGTTAATTTTTTTGTTTTAATAATTATACAGGATATTCTCTTTTTTTTTGTACTCTTGGTCTCACATCAATTGTATCATAACATTTTGTAAGTTTATAATATTTAATTAATATTTACTTTTTGTTAAAAAAATGTTATAATATAAAAAAATATATAAAAAATACATTTTATACTTTAAATAATACATATATGGAGGTTTTTATGGACTTTAAACAATTAGAAACTTTTATAACTATTGTAAAAACTAAATCTTTTACAAAAACTGCAGATGTATTATATATTACTCAACCATCTGTAACAAATCATATACAAGCTCTTGAATCAGAGCTTAACACTTCTCTGTTTGTTAGAACAAGAAGAAGTGTTACTCTTACTCAAGCTGGAAGTATTGTATATAAACACGCTCTAAACATTTTAGCTTCTTATGATGAAATTATAAGAGATTTAGACATATATTCTCAAAATTTAAAAGGAACTTTAAATATCTGTGTTTCATCTGTCCCTAGAAAAATTATATTACCAAATTTAATTGAAAAATTTTCAAACTTATTCCCTGATATATCATTTAACATTAGTAATGATGATTCTAGAACAGTAATTGATAGTATTTTAGTAGGAGAAACCGACTTTGGTATTGTGGGATTAAAGATTTCTAATCCAAAGTTAATTTATACTCAAATCATGGATGACCATATTGTTTATGTAGTTAATAAAGATGCTTATCCTGACTTAAAGAACTATTCAGTTATAAGTATAGAAGATTTAAATACCGATAAAATTATATTAAGAGAAATCGGCTCAGGTACTAGACAAATTGTTGAGGACGAATTAAAACGAAATAATTCTTTAACCGTTATTTCCAATAGTGTCGCTACAATACATGATACTAACACTATTTTAGAACTTATAACTAAAGGTGTGGGAAGTGGATTTATATCTCAAAGAATGTTAAATATATCTCCTTTCAAAGATAAAGTAAAAATCTTAAATATAAAAAATCTTTATTTAAATAGAAAATTCTATTTTGTTTACAATAAAAATTTACAATTTTCTAATATAAATAAAATCTTCAAAGATTTTATGATGGATGAAATTAATGAATTAAAGAAAGAATTAGATATAAACTCTATATAAAGAAAAATCTCTATGAAAAACATAGAGATTTCAGACTGATGACAAAGGTGTCAATGAGAAAACATTGGCACTTTTTTTAGTAGAGAAAAGAGGAAAAAAGTAGTATAATAATGGTTCAGTAACTAAGGTTGGGGAGTAAAAGATCCTCAGCATTAGTTACTGAACCATTTTTTATATTAATTGATTTGTTTAATTTTCATAAACTCAGTATATGTCAATTCACTGCTGATAGAATTAGTCCATTGAAATGTTACTACTTCTCTTTTATTTTTCAAGCTAGTTGTAAAAATTGGTAATGTTCCTATTTCTTGGTTTTTTATTTCATACATAGAAATATCATTATCAGTTAAAATTACTATCAAACTTTCGTCGGGAGAAACAAAATAATCTATTACATTTTGAACTTTTTCTTTTACTTTTAACTTTGAAATTTTACTAGATTTATTAGAAAAAATATCAACATTTGGAATTAAATCCAAATCAATCTCACTAGAAACAAAATTGTCGTGAGAGTAATTACTTAGTATCCCTTTAAAAATCCAATTAAAATTATTTCTTTTTACACCAAAATTTTTCATATCATATGAATTAACATTCTCACTTGAATACCCAAGTTTTCTAATATTATTAAAATAGGCCTTTTCTCCTCTATCTCCTGCAATATCCTTAATTGACATTTTACTCTCATCAGAAAATTCTCCGATTTTATAAATTGAATAATTTTTCTTATTTGTTTCAGAATTATATGATTCAATACTAATATAGTTTTTACTTAAAAAATTTATTGTAGCATTTTGTACATTCAAAATAGATATACTTGAATTATTAATATAATCATTTGTTACGTAAATACTATCATTAATAGAATTCACTAAGAAAAATTTATTCTTATTATTAACAAAAAGTCCCTCTATTTTATTAATAGTTGGTTTTTCATCTCCATTTTTCCTAATTAAAAATGTTTCATAGTCAACATCTTTTGTTCCTACACTTTTTACACCTATTAAAAAAGAAATATCTTTTGAATTTTTGGAATTTTCACTAATATTTAATTTTTCAATCGAATCTTTGTCCACATCATCTGAAATTTTTTCATAAATATAGTACTTTTTATTATGAATAGTAGCAATTTTATTTTTATCCAAAACGATAAATTCCTTATAAAAATTTCTTTCATCCTTTATAGAAACGATTATAACTTCATCTGAATCAATACTAATCTTATCTGTTATAACTCCATTATATAATAAGTAGTTTTTAAAGTTTAGTTGTCTAAATTTAAACTTAGGATTAGATGTACCTGTCTTTTCAAAATAAACAAATTTTTCATTTATATACAATTTGTCATCTGTACTTTTTGCTTCACTACCATCACTTAAAGAGGTTACAGATGTTAATTTCCAAGTTCCAGAAACTAACAATGAGTTTGGCTTTGGTTCTGAAATCATAGAATTTATGTCAGTATATCTAAAAAAATTACCTCTTAATACAAAAAACAGCAAAACTATCAAACCTATGAAACTTACAGCAATACTACTAATTATTATTTTTTTATGCCTCATTTTGAATATCTCCTTTTTCAAGTGGCAATTCAACTCTAACTACAGTCCCTTTTTCCAGAACACTTCTAATTATCAAATTTCCATTATGTGCTTTAATAATTTCCTCACAAATAGATAATCCAAGACCCGTATGTGAATTACTATTAGATCCCTTATAAAATTTCCCAGTAACCAAAGAAATCTCTTCTTCGGAAATTCCACAACCATTATCTATGACTTCAACAACTGCACTGTTATCTTCAATCTTAATATCAGTTAAAACAACACCACCTTCATCTGTGAATTTTAAAGCATTATCTAGAATATTTATAAAAACTTGTTTAATTCTATCTCTATCAGCCATTATCATAACACTTTTATTTTCATCGTAATTTAAAATCATATCTATATGTTTAGAACTAGATTTTGGCATTAATTGCTTATTAATAAAAATTCCAAGTTCATTTAAATCAAAAAGTTCTTTATTCATAATAAGTCTTCCGCTACTAAGCTCTGAAAAATCTAGTAGTTCAGTTACCATATTACCTAATCTATCACTTTCTTTTTCAATAATACTCAATCCATCTTCTAGGAGTTTATTATCTTTAGCTTCTGGTTGTAAAGTAAATGCCCAACCCTTAATAACAGTTAGAGGTGTTCTTAACTCGTGAGAAACACTAGAAATAAAATCCTTCTTTAACTGTTCTTTCTTCACTAAATTTTCACTCATTAAATTCATCGTGCTACCAAGCTTAGAAATTTCATAATCTCCAACTTCATCAGCTTTCTCATTTAACTGTCCATCAGCTAATTTTAAAGCAACATTAGTAAGCTTTTCTATAGGATTAACAATCTTCGTACTCATAAAAATACTTATACTCATTCCAATAATAATTACAAAAAAACCAAATAAGAAAAATACAAAATATCTCTGAGCAATCATACTATCAATATTCTCCATAGAGATAATAAATCTCGCTATTCCAACTTGTTCATTACCATTATTAAGTGGAATAGATACAGCTAATTCATTCTTATTTGAAACAGAATTTTTATATACATTAGAACCATTACTTCCATTTTTAGCAGAAATAACATCACTTGTAGATAAAATACTACCTACTTGATTTCCATTTACAGTATCAAGTAAGACTTTTCCTGAATTATTTAAAATCTGTACCTGAGCATTTACTTCACTGTAAAATTCTTCAATATCATCTAAAACAAGTTCTGACAAACTTGAATTGGCTAAATGAATTTCATAAAGTTTTGCACTATACTTCGCTTGACTTTGAATTATTCCAGTAACTCCTGAATAATAATAATTTTTTATTGTAAATATCAAGAATATCTCAAAAAAAATTACAATTAAAACTATTACCAAGAAAAACTGTGTCATAATTCTAGTTCTTAAAGATTTTTTTAATATAAAATCTTTTATGTTATTAAGATTTTCAACTAATTTTTTATATTTTAGTTTGAATTCCATCTATAACCAGTCCCCCAAACTGTTTCAATATACTTTGGTTTACTTGAATTATCTTCAATTTTTGCTCTAAGTCTTCTTATATTAACATCTACAATTTTTATATCCCCGTCAAACTCTTCTCCCCAAGTCATATTTAAAAGTTCATTCCTTGAAAAAGCTCTGCCAGGATTTGACATAAATATTGTAATAATAGTAAGCTCTGTTGGTGTAAGTTCAATTTCTTTTCCGTCTTTATAAAAGTTTTTAGAATACAAATCTAATTTAAAAGGATATATATTTATTAAATCACTATTGTTTTGAATTGAATCAAGACGTCTAATAAGTGATTTTATTCTTAAAATTAGCTCTACAGGATTAAAAGGTTTACTTAAATAATCATCAGTTCCGCTTTCAAGACCATTTATCCTATCTACATCTTGAGTTTTAGCTGTTAGCATTATTATCCCAATTTTAGGAAGTCTTTCTCTAAGAATCTTACAAACTTCGAAACCATCTATTCCAGGTAACATTACATCTAAAATAACAACTTGTGGATTATATTTTAAAGCCAGTTCAACTCCGATTTCTCCACTTTCCGCTTCTAAAACTTCAAAACCTTCTCTTTCAAGATTTATTTTTGTAAATAATCTGATATTTTCTTCATCTTCAACTAGTAATATTTTACTCATTATTTCCTCCTTAAAACTAAATAAATGAACTACTAATAGTATATATTAAATTACAATAAGTTTCAATAATAAACTTTATAATAAATATAAAAAATTGGGAAGTATTATACTCCCCAATTATCAATTAATTTTTCTTTTTAATTAAACTATTTCATCAACCAATTCATTTAAGTCAATAAACTTTTCACTTTCCAACCCCTTATCAAGTTTATTTACTTTCTTAATATTAACAGCTGTTACTTTATATTCAGCAGTTTTTGTTATTGGATCATAATGTGCACTTGTCAATTGGTTTACAGGAGTTTCAGCAAAATGGAAAGTCATATAAATCAACCCTGGTTTTACTTTTTCAGTAATCCTAGCTCTACCAACTACACTACCTCTTCTAGAAGTAACTCTCATAAAGTCTCCATCTTCTAAACCATATTTAGCTGCATCTTCTGCACAAATTTCAATTAATTCGTGTGGAAGAATTCCGTCAAGTGCATCAGAGTATCTTGTCATTACATTATAATGATATAAAGTTCTACCTGTCGATAAAATTATTGGATATTCTTCATTTTCAAGTTCTTTTGGTCCCTCATATTCAACAGGTACCATAAGAGCCTTATCTCCTCTTGTAAATTTACCTTCATGAAGATATTTTGTTCCCAAATGATCAACTGTCGGACATGGCCATTGAACTCCATTTAACTTATCTATTTTATCATAAGTAATTCCTCTATAAGTTGGCATACATTTTCTGATTTCATCGAAAACATCTTCTGATTTTTCCCAATCAAAGCCTTTACCACCAAGTCTTCTTGAAACATCTGCCAATATAGTCCAATCCAATCTAGCTTGTCCCGGTGCTTCAACAGCTTTTCTAACTCTTTGAACCCTTCTTTCAGATGCTGTAAATGTACCGTCTTTTTCAGCATAACAAGTAGCAGGTAAGACTACATCTGCAAGTTTCGCAGTTTCAGTTAAATTAATATCTTGTACAACTAAGAAATCCAAATTACTTAAAGCATGTTTTACATGGTTTGCATCAGGGTCTGAAAGCACAGGATCTTCTCCCATAATATACATAGCCTTAACTGAACCTTCTGCTGCTCCATCAAGCATTTCCGGAATTCTTAGTCCCATTTTCCTATTTAATTTACAATCCCAATGTTCTTCAAAAAGTTTAACATTATCGTCATCTAGTACATTATAATATCCAGGGAAATAGTTAGGTAATGCAGCCATATCACATGCACCTTGTACATTATTTTGTCCACGAAGCGGATTAATTCCTCCACCTTTAATACCAATATTTCCACATAGTAACGCTAAATTTGAAAGATTCATTACATTTGATGTACCTGTTGTATGTTCTGTTATACCTAATGTGTAAAATATCCCTGCTCTCTCAGCTGAAGCATACATTCTCGCAGCTTTGTAAATTTTTTCAACAGGAACTGTAGTAATTTTACTAACAAGTTCTGGAGTATATTTTGATACAAGCTCCTTAACATCTTCAAATCTTTCCACTTTATTTTCAACATATTCTTTATCATACAATCCTTCTGTAATTATTATATTCATAATACCGTCTATCAGGGCGGCATCAGTTCCAGATTTTAATGAAAGATGTAAATCGGCTTCTCTTGCAATTTCAGTTTTTCTAGGATCCACTACTATTAATTTTTTCCCTTGTCTATGAGCTTGTTGCATTTTATTACCAATTATTGGATGTGCTTCTGTTGTATTCGAACCTATAACAAACATCAAATCTGTATCAAAAACTTCATTAACAGAATTTGTCATAGCTCCTGAACCTAATGTTGTTGCAAGACCTGCAACTGTAGGAGCATGTCAGGTTCTAGCACAGTGATCCACATTGTTTGTACCTATTGCAACACGCATCATTTTTTGGAATGCAAAGTTATCTTCATTACAAGTTCTAGCAGAACTCAACCCTGCAATTGAGTCAGACCCAAAATTTTCTTTTATGCTTTTTAATTTAGAAACAACTAAATCTAATGCTTCTTCCCAAGTAGCTTTTTCAAATACACCGTTTTTCTTAATCAATGGATCTGTAAGCCTATCAGAACTATTAATTAAATCAACATGAAAACGTCCTTTAACACAAAGTTGAGTTCCATTAATTGGAGAATCTTCATTTGGTGTAACACCAATAACTTTACCCGTTTTAACATTTACATTCAAATCAAAATTACAACCTGTACCACAGAATGGACAAGTAGTTCTGACTTTCTTAATTTCCCAAGGCCTAGTTCCCATTAATTGTTTATTAAGCAACGCCCCTGTCGGACAAACACTAATACATTGTCCGCAGAATCTACAGTTGTCAGTACTTAAATCTAAATTTTTATGAGTCCCAATATGTGCTTCAAAACCTCTATCTACAAAGTCAATAGCTCCAGTTACTTGAACATCTTGACAAACCCTTACACACTTTCCACATAAGATACATTTATTTTGATTTCTAATCATAACTGGATTATTTGCATCAATTTCATGATTTTGAACTTCACCAATCCAAGTACCTTTTTTCATTTCATATCTATAACAATATTCTTGTAATTTACAGTTACCAACCATATCACAAGTTAAACAATCACTTGGGTGATTGGAGAACAATAAATCTAAAATATTTCTTCTTATTTTTGTTAATTTTTCACTTTCAGTATTTACAACCATACCTTCTTTAACAAGTGTAGAACATGCCGTTTCCAATTTTCTACTTCCTTCTATCTCAACAACACACATTCTACAACCAGCAAAGGCAGTAAGGCTTTTTTCATAACATAAGTTAGGAATGTCAATTCCAACTTTTTTAGCAGCTTCAATTATAGTAGTTCCTTTTTCAACACTAACATTTTTGCCATTTATAGTTAAATTAATCATATTAGCCATAATATACCTCCAGAACCTATCTTCTAATTATAGCATTAACTGGACATGCAGCTTCGCATGATCCACATTTAATACATTTAGATGGTTCAATAACGTGTAATTCCTTTTGAACTCCTGTAATACAATCAACTGGACATGCTTTAGCACATTTAGTACATCCAACACACTTATCCGTAATAAAGAATTCAAGAAGTGATTGACAAACTCCTGCTGGACATTTTTTATCATATATATGAGCTTCATACTCATTTCTAAAATAATGCAAAGTACTTACAACTGGATTAGCAGCTGTTTGTCCAAGTCCACAAAGAGATGCAACTGTAATAGTTTCTGATAGATCTTCAAGTCTTTCAATATCACCGTCTTCACCTTTTCCAGAAGTTATTTTTTCTAACAACTCTAACATTCTCTTTGTACCTTCTCTACAAGGAACACATTTACCACATGATTCTTCTACTGTAAAGTCTAGGAAAAATCTAGCAATATCAACCATACAGTCAGTTTCATCCATTACAACCATTCCACCTGACCCCATAATAGATCCAATCTTAGCAAGGGATCCAAAATCTACAGGAGTGTCAAAATAGTCAATTGGAATACAACCTCCTGATGGTCCTCCAGTTTGAACAGCTTTTACTTTTTTCTCATTTCCAGTACCACCACCAATATCATATACTATTTCATTAATAGTAGTACCCATTGGAACTTCAACAAGTCCAGCATTTGCAACCTTCCCTACAAGAGCAAATACTTTAGTTCCAGAACTATCTTCAGTACCAATAGATTTATACCAATCTGATCCTTTATACATAATTTGTGGAACATTTGCAAAGGTTTCAACATTATTTAAAACTGTAGGTTTTTGGAAAAGACCTTTAACAGTTGTTCTATAAACCTTAGTTCTTGGCATACCACGTTTACCTTCAATAGATTCTATAAGAGCAGTACCTTCACCACAAACAAATGCTCCCGCTCCAAGTCTCAATTCAACATGGAAACTAAAATCCGTTCCCATAATATTATAACCAAGAAGATTTTCGTCTTCAGCTTTTTTAATTGCCTCTCTTAAATTTATAACAGCCTTTGGATACTCAGCTCTAACATAAATAAATCCTCTATCAGCGCCTATTGCATATCCACAGATTGCCATTCCTTCCAATACAGAATGTGGATCGCCTTCAAGGATAGATCTATCCATAAAAGCACCCGGATCGCCTTCATCTGCATTACATACAACATACTTTTGTCCGGGTGGCTGTTGCATAGCACCTTCCCATTTTCTACCTGTTGGGAACCCTGCTCCTCCACGTCCTCTAAGTCCTGAATTTTTCATTTCATTAACTACATCTTCTGGACTATAGTTACCAATAACTTTGGCCAAAGCATAGTAACCACCTAGTGCAACATATTCCTTAACACTATGTTCATCAACAATACCAAAATTCTTTAAAGCAATTCTAGTTTGCTTTTCAAAAAACTCTCCCTTTAAACGAATACCATTTTCGTCAATTATGTACTTATCAGGTTCTTGTTTTAACCTTTCAATTAATAGAGGATAGTTCTCTTCTTTGATAGAATCCAGCATTCTAATATCAACTTCAGTCTTTATCATAAAATCACCCCTATTTATATTTTCTCATTATTCTTCTAATATCTGCTTTTTTTATATGGGCATAAACATCCTCATTTATTGTAACAACAGGCGCTAAATTACATTCACCAATACAACGAGTTTGTGCAACAGAAAATTTCAAATCTTCACTAGTTCCTCCAACGGCAACTCCTACTTTATCACAAAACTCATCTAAAATATCTTGGGCTCCTTTTACATAACAAGCAGTTCCCATACAAACAGAAATTTGATACTTCCCTTTAGGAATAAACGAAAACTGTGAATAAAAAGTCGCAACTCCAAAGACTTTAGCAGGAAATATTTTCATTCTTTTTGCTATCAAATCCATTATTTCTTCTGGAAGATATCCAAAAATACTTTGTGCTTCCTGTAAAACTGGCATCAATGCTCCTGGAATATCTTTTTTCTTATCAATAAATTCACAAAGTTCATTTATTTTGTCCTGATTTTCTTCAACACTAAAAACAAAAGCCATAACTTGCCTCCTTTTAAAAAGTTTTAGAAAAACCCCATACATTATATAATAAAAAAATAAATAGTATATGTTTTTAAAACATCAAATATTAAATTGTAACGTCTAAAAATATAAATATGTACTCATTTTTGTATATAACTAATATACGGTTATTCTATGTGAAATATAGCGAAAAATTAAGCTATACTATACTTAGAGTATAGCAAAAACAACAAAATTTTTCAAGCATTTTAGCTTTTAAGCATTAAAAATTTTGATAGATTTTTAAAAAAAATAATTTATTTAATACTCAATTTTATGAAATTTTTTAACAATTTTATTTAGTTGTTAACAATTTAATCGTAAATTTTTATAGACAAATTTTACAAGAACAAAAAAAATCTCTTATTATAAAAGAGACTTTTTATATAAAACTTTATATACTAAATTGTATAAAACTCCTTCAAATCCTTTTGAAAGAATGAAATCAAAGAATCCATTGCTTCTCTTTCATCTTCTCCGGATATTTCAATTTCTATTTCTTCACCATTAGCAGCTTGCATTGATAAAATACTCAAAATACTCTTTCCATTATATCTGTTATTATCCTTGATTAATATGATATTAGAGCTAAATTTAACTGAATTTCTTAAGAACATAGAAGCTACTCTGGCATTAAGCCCAATTTCTGAGTTGACTACAACCTTTTCCTTTAACATAACTGCCTCCTTTATTTTTCTTATTCCTTTTAAATTATATCAAAAAAATAGTGAAAAGTCCATACAAAAAAACAATATTTTAAAATATTTTATTTATCTTATTATAATAGTATTTTAAATAATGTTTTCATTCATATATCCACCAATAAAAAAAACGAATTATATAGAATATTGTTGTTTCATAATAACCCTTCCACGATGCTTCGCATCGAGTGGTTCTCGGGAACCTTGTTGTTTCACAATAAAAAAACTGATTAATCAACAATCAATCAGTTTTTATTTAGGTTATATACTTTTTCCCTCTACAAGTTTTCCAGAAATCATTGTATATACTTTGTCTGCATAATCAAGGCATGTAAGGTCATGAGTAACAAGTATAATTGTTGTATTATTTTTTTTATTTATTTCCTTTAAAATTCCTAAAACTTCTTTTGTATTTTCTACGTCTAAATCCGAAGTTGGTTCATCTGCAAGAATTATTTTAGGATAATTCATCAGTGCTCTTGCAATCGTAACTCTTCTGAGTTCTCCCCCTGATAGTTCTCTAGGATATGAACTCTCTAAATGTTCTAATCCTAATTCATTTAGAAGATATTTTCCTCGTCCAATAGGATCTCCTTCTCTTTTACTTAAGAAAAATGGTAAACAAATATTATCAAGAACATTTAAAGTTGATAATACCACCGTAGATTGTGGAACAAATCCCATCGAATCATTTCTGATAAAAGATTTTTCATCATCTGAAAGAGAGCTAATTTCTTGATTATCCAAAAATATTTTCCCACTTGTAGGACTTAATATTCCAGAGATTATATTTAAAAGAGTTGATTTTCCACTTCCAGATTTTCCGATTATTGCTATAAACTCTCCACTTTCAATATCTAAATTAATATTATCTAACGCATTAAATTCTTTTGCCCTAATATATGTCTTATATAACTGTTCAATTTTTAGCATCCTAATCATTCTCCCTCATTGTTAAATAAACATCTGTTTTAGTAATCTTTCTTGTAGCATTTAGAGATGATAAACATCCCACTATTGTTCCCACTAACAAACTAAATATTGAAACCAAAACTAAATTCATTATTGAAGGAGTCAAAAACGGCAAATTTAGATTTTTTTGAATAATTGGTATTATTGAAAATACTGAAACGATACCGACAAGTATTCCAAGTATTGAACCATAAAATCCTATATATAAAGACTCATACATAATTATTTTTGATAATTTTTTCTTAGAAGTTCCTAAAATTCTTAAAATACTGAATTCTTTCTTTCTCTCATTAACTATAACGGAAAATACTACTGCTAAAAGAATCATTGAAATTATCCAAATAACAGCTATTGAGATATAGATATAACTTGAAATAACTTTCAAATTTGAAGATACTTCATTTACAAATTTTTTACTAAACATAGCAAAAATCCCATCTTTAGCATATTCTTTCATTATCTTATTAGCTACTTCTGAAGCACTATAATTAGGCTTTAATTTCAGCAAAATAGTAGAAATTTTTTCTCCTTCCGATGCAGGATTTTTTTGTATTCGTTCACTTGCCTTTGCAAGTTTTCTTGCAGTTTTCATATTAACAAAAACAGTAGCATCAAATCCCATTCCAGTTTGTTCAAGTTTTCCAACTATATCAAGTTCTTCATCAAAAAACTTAACCTTTGAATTTTTTTCTCCTACAATATGATTACCGACAATAACCTCACCATCTTTTAACTCTCTCTTAAGAGTTTTTTGTAACCAAGGTTTAATCAAAAAATCTGTATCGTAATCTATCCCTATAATTTGTACTGGATATGAACAACAAGATGCAGAAAGTGTTGCTACATAGAGTTGAGGAGTAGCCGATTCTATTCCTTCAATTTTTTTAATCTTTTCTAAAGAATTATCTGGAAGATAAAATTCACTAGGTTCTCCTTTTAATAAAACACTTTCAATATTTGCCTTATAACCTTCAGGAACAACTATAATATCTGCACCAAGTCTATTAGAAAGATTATTTACTCCTCCTGAAATACTTGATGACAAAATAGTTCCACAGAATAAAAATAAAACAAAAATGGCAATTATACTAATTAAAGAAATACTCCTAAGTGGTTTTTTTCTAATATTCTCTTTTGCTAAGAATTTCATGTCAATTTTTTTATTAGTCATTTTTTAACTCTTTTCTATATAAATTAATTTTCTCTTTTTATCAAAACATAAATTAAATACACAATTGAAATGATAGATATTGCAATTCCTAAAATAGAAACTATTGTAAATGTATGATTTGATATACACTTCATAGTATCTTTCATACAATATCCCATAAATCTAGGTGTTCCATCTTTTCCAGTACCAATAGAAATCTTTATAATTTTATTAGGTACTAAATGAACGCTAATTCCTGCAATTATATTAACAATAGCAAAGATAACATTAATAATTTTTTTATTAATAAAAATTGAAATAAATGAAGTTATAACAATTCCTATTCCAACATAAGTAACAAATAATCCACTATAATAACAACTCATTCTCATTCCATTTGCCATTACAGGACAAACCGGAGCAATCATAAATGGTGTTAAAGCTAAAATTGCTCCTAATAATAAAATTACAATATTAACACATTTTTTTTTCAAAATTTTCATGAAAATCCTCCTTAAAAATTTTATTTATTCAATGCATCTTTAACAGCACTTTTAAATCTCTTATAAGAAACTGTGGCTCCACTAACCGAATCAACCTTATCAATATCTTGAACTTCAACCAATTTTTTAGCATACCCTTGACTATTTTTTACAGCTTTTTGAGCTTGCTTATAATTAAAATCAGCATCATCTTTCCCGTAATTTTCATCTTTTATCTTATTATTTTTATTGTCTCTTTCTTCCCTAATACAATCTACAATCTTTTTATCCTTGACAGTAATTACAACTTTAACAGTAGCTTTATCATCTTTATAATGTCCTTCAAATACCCCGTCCTTTAATTCTTTTTTAGATCCACAAGCTGTAACAAATATTGAACATAAAATTAAAATAATACAATTTTTGATTTTTTTATTTTTCATATATACCACCAAACACATTTTAACATCAACAATCTATATTGTCAATAATTTATCATCTACAATTTTCCCATAATCTAGAGTTATTTTTCTCATTGCTTCATCTCCAACCTCAGGATCATGAGTAACAACAATTATAGTAGAACCTTCTTTGTGAAGTTGCTTTAAAATTTCTATAACTATAATTTCATTAGCTTCATCTAAATTTCCTGTAGGTTCATCTGCTAAAATAATTTCAGGATTATTTATTAATGCTCTTGCTATACAAACTCTTTGTTGTTCTCCACCAGATAATTGGCTTGGCAAATGCTTAGCTCTGTCAGCAAGGCCTACTTTTCTAAGTGCTTCCATAGCTTCATTTTCATCAATCATGCTATGGTAATATTGAGAAACCATTACATTTTCAAGAGCGGTTAAATAACTAATAAGATGGAATTGTTGAAATATAAGACCAATTTTTTCTCTTCTAATATTTGTAAGGTTTTTTTGAGATTCCTTTGAAATATCAATACCATCTATTAATACTTGTCCATTAGATGGTCTGTCCATACAGCCTATTATATTCATCATAGTTGTTTTCCCTGAACCAGATGATCCCATTATAGCAATCCAATCACCTTTTTTTACTTTTAAATTTATATTACTGAGAGCGTTAACAGATTCATAAATTTTAGAAACATCTCTAAGTTCTAATATTACTTTATCATTATCCATAGTTTATTCTCCTTTTAATACCAAAGCAGGATCAATTTCAACAGCCTTTTTAACCGGTAATATACAACCTGCTGTAGTGACTAATACTGAAATAACAACAATTACTGGAATTAATAAATATTGGAATGTAATCGTCCTACCAAAAACACTAAGACTAACTCTTTGGGCAAATATAAATCCAAATCCAACACCAATAAACCCTCCAATTAATCCAAGCAATACACTTTCTCCAATGAAATCCATTATAATTTCTTTATTATGAGCTCCAAGTGCTTTTTTTAATCCTATCTCTTTTCTTCTTTCAGCAATTATAGCCATCATAGTCGTTGAAACAGATATGGTTGTCAAAACTAAAATTACAATATTTACTAATAATATAAGTGCTGTCAATTTATTTAAAACAGTATCTTGAGATTGAGTAACTCGCTTTACTGCCGATCCAAAAACATTTGGTAATTTACTATTCAACTCTTTAGCAAAACTATCCAACTCACTATGATTTGCTTCTATACTACATTCAATAGAATCGATTTTTGTTGTATCTTCAACAATTTCATTAAGTTTTTCAAGATTTAGAAATATAAAAGATTCTTCTTTGCCACCAGTTGTAATTATTCCCTTTACTGTTAAAGTTACATCATAAAAATCATCACCTGTATCTTTATTTTTACTTTTTTCTGCAGAATCATTTACATCAGATGCAATAGCACTCTTCCCATGTTTTACTCCACTTATTTTAAATTTATCTCCTACAGATAATCCTAAAGTTTTGGCAATTTCTTTTCCAACCATAACCTCATTTGAATCGCTATTAGTAGCCCATTCTCCTTCAACATACCAAAATGGGCTATTTTTTTTTGCACCATCCATATCAGTACCTGCAAGAATATATGGTTTCTGATTTATTTTTGTCGTTTCATATCTGTATGGAGCAATCCCAACTACATTTTTATTTTTTATAAGTTCTTTAAATTTATTATATTCTTCTTCATTAATCTTTCCTTCATTAGGAAGACAAACAAAGTTAGCTCCATAGGATCTAAATTCTTTTCCCAACTGTCTAGGAATATCAAAATATATGGTAATAAGCCCTGACATAATCGTAGCTCCTATTATAACTGCTAAAAGAGCCACTATCATTCTTGATTTTCTTCTAATGAAAGAACTTAAAATCATTTTTAAATACATTTTTCTTTTGGTCATTTTAATCCTACCTTCCATGAAGAACTTCTGTCGGTTTAAGTTTGAATAGATAATGAATAGCAGGAATACTTCCTATTAAAGAAACACTGATTACCAAAGCAATATCAATTGGAATAACCATAACTGCAGGTTCTATATATGAACCAAATACTGTAATACCAATAATTTGAGTAAATCCAAGTCCTATAAAATATCCTGCTATACCCCCAATGATACCAGTTATAACTATTTCCGTCAGTACAAGCAACATTATTCTTAAATTAGACCCTCCAATTGCTTTTATAAGTCCAATTTCTTGACTCTTTTCCATTACAGTAGCTGTAACAAGATTTGAAATACCAAGTGCTGACCCAATTGACCCCAATGCTGTAATTAGTATCATAAGCAATTTTGTTTTATCCAAAATCTTTCCCTCTGACTCAGCAACTTGTCTTATAGGTTTTGCCACACTATCTTCAACAACTTCTTGAATTTGATAACAAATAGAACTAACATATGCTGTACAATACCAAGTTTCATATTCAGTAGGTGTCAAACTATTGGGATCTCTTGTCGCCTTTTTTGCCAATTCATTATCAGGAGTTGTAAGTGCTGAAACCTCTATATTTGAAATTTTTCCTTTAACTCCATATAATTCTTGAACTGATTTCAAAGTAGAAAAAATATTTAAATCTTCATTTCCACCAGATTCAAATATCCCTTTAACATTATAAACTTTAGTGTTTTTACCATTATTAACTTCTATTTTATCCCCAACTTTAATTCCGTTTTTTCCTGCAAATAAACTTCCAACCATAACGCTGTCATCATCGTCTTCATTTAGCCATTCTCCGTTAATTTTCCACCAATTTTTAAGATTTTTCATACCAGTATCAATTTGTTCACCTGTTGTTAAATCCATATGTTTAGCAAACCATGTCCCGATAAATTTAGTTTTTTGATTATTAACTTTTGCAGTTTTTTCAAGATACGGAGTAAAATCCACAATAGAAAATCCCCAAAAAATTTGTTTAATCTTTGGTAAATCTTCTTCTTTTAAATATTTATTTTTAGTTGCAGTTTCAGAATTTTCTAATTCGTATAAATCAGAAATGAGTGAAGCATCTTTAGAAACTACATTTATATTTGCTCCATAAGTTTTAAGTTCTTTATTTACTTTATCTCCAACTCCAAGCATTACATTTAACATTCCTGTTGCAAGAGAAACTCCTAATGCAACAGTAAATGCTATCATAAACATCTTCTTTCGCTGTCTGATTAAAGTTCCAAAAACCATTCTCCAAAACATATTATTCACCTATTGGAAATCTTTCTTTTTCTTTATCTAAAACTTTTTTATCAATTATTATCTTTGAATTTTCTATTTTATATTCAAAAGGTATTGGATTACATCCACCTTTAAATCCTATAGTTGCCTTATTCATAACAACATCACATCTTTTACAGATTATATCATTTTTTCTTTCAAAATAGCCTGCAACACCACAAATCTGACAGGCATCAAGTCCAACTCCATAAGATGTACTATTAGGTTTTTTAACTACTATAAACCTGATATCATGTCCGTCTTTTTTATATGAAAATCTATGCAAATGTCCATCATCAACATCAGACAATGGAATAATAATCTTATCACCTTCTTCTTGATAAGGCTGTGCAGCTGTTAATTCAACAGGTTTTGTAAGCTGATAATTTAAATAAGTTACAGAAAACAACATAACAAAAGCTAAAAAAGTCGTAAAATATGCCCATCTCCTATTTACAATCAGTCTCCATTTTTCTTTTCTTAAACTAGCCTTATTTTCAAAATGACCATTTACTTTTAAATTTTTATAGACGAAAAATATTACTCCTAATAATATTATTATAAAAGCAACTCCTATAAAATATGCATCACTTTTATCTTCAAAAATCATCAAATCAAAAACTTTTATTCCAAAAATGTTACTCTTTTCTGTTAAAATTGGAGTCATATTAAAATCTTTTTTTAAATACTCTTTAAGTCTAACAACAGCAGTTATACCTTTTATAGCATATTCTAAAAAAGTATTGATAAATATAGCAATAAACATTATAGCATATTGTTTTTTACTACATCTTATTAAAAATTTATAAAAAGCTAATACAAGTAAAATTCCTGTTAAAATTCCAAGTATATAACCACTAACCCTAAACAAGGTCATTGTACTTACAGAATCTTCTCCAAATGCAACAAATTCCATTGATTGAGTTAAAAGTCTTGGTATTACTAAATAGAGCATACAAGAAATAGCTATAAACATTAATGCCAAATTTAAAGAAGTAACTATTTTAGAAATTTTTCTATGATTTTTCAAGAAAATACTTAAAAGTAAAAAAACACTCATTAAAATAAAAATAAATAAACATAATGCAAAAACATATCTATTCAATTTTGTAACTGTATGTATCATTTCTTTTTTATTTTTCACTCTAAGTATATGTATGTATATACCTAAGATAATTCCTATTATAAGAATAGAAAATGAAATTATTTTATTTAATAAAGATATATTTTTCTTAAAAAAAGATAAAACCAACGCAAAGAAAAAAGAAAATGTGCATATAGTAAAAATTACATCAACATAAAATTTTCCCAAAATAAAACCTCACTTCTAAAATACGGCAAAACCTCTCTTAAAATTTTAAGAGAGGATTTGTCCATTTGTCATATATTAAATATTAATATTATTTATTTTGTAATTGTTCTCCTGTATAATTCCATTCAAACTCAACAGTTTGTTTTTCATAGTATTTTGATGCCGCTTCTTTTCCACCATCTTTAATTGCTGGTACACCAGTTTCTTCATCAGTGTGTAATAAATAATCAGATGACGGTTGAATTTCAATAACTAACTTATACTTACCAACTTTAAGCACATTCTTTTTGATATTTGTTCCATAGTGTGCTCCGTCATCAGCATTCATTGGCATCATTGTTCCTGAAGTAACTTCTTTTCCATCTGTTGATAATACTTTATAATTTACTGTTAGGTATGCAGGCCAAATATCATTTCCATTACCAAAACCATATTTTTTACCGGCTTCTTTAGTTAAATGAATATCAGCTTCTAAATGCATATCTGACTCAGCAGCACTAGGTTGTCTTCCTTCAGGAATCATATCAACCCCTTGAAAATAAACTGCAGCAACTTGGAAAGGTCCTACAATTTTTTCTTCTCCTATTTTGATTTCTTCAAATCCTGACTCACCAGGTTTTTCAGCATCTTCAGCTTTTCCATCTTCAGCTCCGGCATCTTTTAATTTGTCGTTCAATTCTGCAATTTTTTTATCTTTCTCTTCAATTGACTTTTGTAGTTCGTTAATTTTTGCAGTGTCATTTTTTTGACAACCAACTAAACCTACTGAAGCTAATAATGCTAATGTTACAACTACTTTTGATTTTTTCATAAAATAAATCCTCCTAAAAATTTTTTCATAAAAATAATATTTCAATTTTTATCGAACAGAAAAATTAATTTGATTTCTTAATTTTTCTTAATTTGAAATAGTGCCCCAACAATATCCAAACAGTAATTATCACCAACATAATTTGTGGAATTAAGGTTTCGGCTCTATCATAAATATTCAAAATCGGAATACTCCAACCTTGCATTGCAGGTATAACTGTTGAACCAGAAATAACTCCTGCTTCAGTTAACTCAAGAACTCCTTTTCCCATAAATGAGATACACATTAAATATAACAGTATGCTTGTAAACAAGAAAAATGGTTTAAGCGGTAATTTAACTGATGTAAATCTAAAAAGTAAAAATACCACAACTAAAACAGCTGAGGCTGCAATTAATCCTCCCATTGGATATAATATTTTACTTCCTCCTGAAAATGAAGCCTTGTAAAATAAAATTAATTCTGCTCCTTCTCTTAATACAGCTAAAAAAGCAGCAAAAACCAAAGTCCATTTACTTTTGTTATCTATTGATTTTTGAACTTTAGACTGAATGTAATTTTCCCATGCCTCTTCTTCAGATTTTGATAAAATCCAATTACTAACATAAAACAAAACTATAACCGCTAAGAACATAGTCCAACCTTCAAGTAGCTCTCGTCCAACTCCTCCTAATAAATAATTTATTACTACAGCTAAACCAAAACTACATACAACGGCAGCTCCCATACCCAAATAAACGGACTTACAAAGATGCTTATTACCAGTCTTAATAAGATAAGCGATAATTGCAACACAAACTAAAATTGCCTCCAACCCTTCTCTAAGCATCAATCCAAATGATGTTAAAAAATCTTGAATGTTTTTAGCTTTTTCATCTCCTTTTTTTATCTCGGCATCTCCAAACACGGCCTTACCTTCAGAATCAGGAGCATTTTTTGAAATTACCTTATCTAAAACAAGTGCATCTCTATAAACTTTCATATCAAGCTCATCTATTGCCGCCTTTAATTTCTCAACAGATTCACTTGTATTTCCCAAAAAAGCATGCTTAATTTCTCTAAATGCTGCTTCAATTTCATTTACTCTGCTATTAGAAATTGCAACCATAACATTTTTTTCAAATCCTTGTACTTCATAATAATCAAAATACGCAGAATCCATAGCTTTATAAGCACTTTTAAAATCTTTTTTATCCGCATACTCTTTTGCTTCTGTAAATTTTATATGCATATCTTTAGCAACTTCTTGCCAGCTAGAATACTTTTTCTTTTCTACTTTGGCTTCTACATTACCAATATTACATACAAATAAAATACTACAAATTATTAGAAAAAAAGAAAATATTTTTTTTATAACTTAGCACCTCCCTAAAAATAATATATGATAAAGATAATACATATCATATAGTAAACAAAAAAGTTAAGCACTAATTAGAGATAATTAATGCTTTAAGTTCAATATTAAATTTACTAAATATATATTAACATATTTGTAAAAAAATTTCAATAAATTAATAAAATTTTTAATTGTTAATAAAACTTTTAACTCATTATTATTTAATAATAAAT
Organism: Parvimonas sp. M20; assembly: GCF_035282425.1. Taxonomy (NCBI): domain Bacteria; kingdom Bacillati; phylum Bacillota; class Tissierellia; order Tissierellales; family Peptoniphilaceae; genus Parvimonas; species Parvimonas sp. M20. Next base: position 20,555 of record NZ_JAYKBQ010000015.1, read on the forward strand.
ATCCATGTATATCTCACTATTTTATAAATGATATTTTCTCATAAAAAAGACTATTGCAAGTTAATTTTACAATAGTCTTTCTTTATTATCTTTGTCTTTTTTTAGTTATTAAATACTTTCTAACTCTAAGAATTGTATATAACATATAAATAACAGTATATAATACTATTGACAGCATATGTTTTTCAGGTTTATGCATAAACAAAACCATTAAGTGAACATATATCAAGTAAAAAAATGGATATGCTAATTTTTGTAATTTTTTCCAATTTTTAGCTTTCATTTTATTTCTTACACATTTGAATGAAGTAATCATAAGTGGTAACATCATTGATATAAGAATTAAAGTTATTATTGTTGCTGTTTTAGTATATATATTCATTTTTTCTGAATTTGTAAAAAATTCAACAAAGTATCTTATTCCAAATGCTACGTTATGGCAAAGTGCAGCAAAACATCCTATAATTGACATTTCTCCTCTTATACTCATAAGTTTCCTAGTATATTTATTATGAGTTGTAATAACTCCTAGAAACATTACTATCATAAATGTTACTGTTGAGAATATTCCTCTTCTGAATATGTCCATAACATATTTTGTAAACCAAATTGGCATTTCCTTATAAAGCTTAGTTTCATAATATAAAACAACTGGAATTATCAATACATAAGTTGCCATATAAAATATAGTTGGATATTTTTTTATAATATTTGCAAATAAAACATAAAATAATGTTATTACAATTAATCCTATTATTAAATTCATCTACTCTTCCTTTTCATCATTTTTAAAATTTTGCTTTTCAGATGATTCATTAAATAGCTTTTTTAATTCATCGTTTAAACTTATTTTTGACAACTTATCATTAGCCATTTCGTTATTCTCAGTGGTTTTATCTACTGTAGAACTGTCAACATCTTTAATTTCTTTTTTCAAATCCATAACTTTTTCTGGTTTATTAGTATTATCCTTATCTTCGATACTTTTTCCATCTTTGGTTTCTACAGGATTTTTTTTAGATTCTTTCCAATCATCAATATTTGTTATTGTTATTTTAGAAATTTCTACCAGTTTTTTTGCACCCTCATAATCATTTTTTTGAATTAAATTTTCACAATATGCTCCAACTGATAATTTTTTGTTTTTAATAAGTGTACTTATTATACTATTATTTTCAATTTCTTTTTTTGAATCTAAATCTACAACTTTAATTCCAAACAAGTGAAAATCAGAATAAGGTATATTTAAAACAGGTGTTCCAGTAGTTGCCCAATCGGATTCATTTTCCAATTTATTAGAAATAAATAATGTTACTTTTAAATCATTTAGATTGAACCTATCTTCTAACTTATACTTTGTCTTATTTGATGTTAAGTTATATATTTTATATACAGGATATGGAACTATTTTTACTGAAATTTCCAATTCAAGTTTAGATCCATCATTAAAGCTTAATTTTATCTTTCCTTTTTGATCTCCAAGCTTTGATCTATCCGGTTCTTTTAACACTTCAATACGTGAAATATCTGCAGATCGAGATTTCAATTTTAAATCTCTATTTATAGCAAAATCTGAAAATGCACCCCATTTAACTGTTTCTGCAAATTTTTCCATATTTCCATATTTAGGGTCCTTTACTACTACGTTTACTATTTCATTTTTTATTTCAGGATACAAAATCTTAAATTCTTCTGCTTTATTTGGAGCAGTATCTTTTACTATAACATTAATTGATATATCCTTTGTACTCTTATCAGCAAATTCAAGCCTTACTTCCATTAAAGTACCCTTTTCATTTACTTCAGTTACATCAGCTTCTTCAAGAATCTCAATTTTAGTACCTTCTGGCAAATCATCAAAATGGTTTTTCAAATGACTTAATTTTACTTCTTTACCTTTAATTGTAATCAAATCTTTTGGTTTATAAACATATTTATCCGCCATAGAGGTAACTTTTTCTTTTACGATAACATCTATTTCTAGTTCTTTTTCACTACCATCATCAAATTTAAGTTTAATTAAAAGCTTTTGCGGTACTGTTTCATTTACTTTATTTACATCTACCGGTCTTAAAACTGAAATTTCAGTTCCATCTGGTAAATCTTTAAGAACACCTCTTATTTTACCTTCTGTTATTTCTGTTCCTTTTGATATAGTCAAAGTTTCAGGTGTTTCCTTGTATAAAAATGCTTTAGGAATCTTTCCTTCAACTTTTGTTTTGATACGGAAAGTATTATTGAATAACACACCTTTATACTTTTCAATAACATCTAATGTATATTCTCCATTAACAAAATCCGCGATTAAAGTCTTATTTTGCGCTTGTCTTAATGGAATTTCAATTTCTTCAGAAGACTTTTTATCTTTAGCAATTATCTTAAATTCAATTTCTTTGCCATTAAGTTTTTCAGCGACCTCTTTTGAAACAGTAATATTTTGAATAAAGTCTGTTGTGTTATGTCCCTTGGTATCATACCACTCAGAACCATCCTTAGCTTTTATCTTAATTCCAAAAATTTCAAAATTTTTATTCTTATTTTTGGATATAAGAATAGTGTTTAAAAATTTAAAACTTTTACTTTCTTCATGAACTACTTTAAGCCTTAATCCATCCGTTACACTATAGCCTAAGTTTTCTTTATTCAAAACTAATCCATCTTTAAGCTCTTTATTATATTCATCAACTACTTTTAATCCATATTTGTCAAAGTCAGAATATGAAACTGTAATTTTCTGATTATTTTTTTTATATATAGTAACTTTTAAATCTTTTAAATCAAGTTTATCACCTTCTTTATATGAAGTTTTAAAGTTACTATCATCAAGTCTCATATCATAAAAATCAAAGTTTTTAGCTTTTAACAATGCATTTTTAATAGATGTAGCGGTTCCTGTTGCAGTAAAAGTAGCACCACTTACTGCATCATAATCACTACCGTCATAACCTAGTTCTTCTCTGACATATGTTTTTAATAATGAAAATATTCTGTCATGAATATTTCTCTCTCCCTTTAAGTCTGATTGGTCTATAGTAAGTCTCCATTTACCAAAATTATGTTTTCCAATTACTTTATCCAATGCAGCTCTATAAACTTCTACTGTTTGTTCTTTACCACGTGCTTCTTCCATAACCTTGCTCGTTGCGTCTCTTAACACTTCAAATTTGTATATCAAGGATTCAAATTTTTGCATATTTTTAATTCTATTAATTATAGTATAAAATTTTTCTTGGAATATTCCACCATCATCTATATTTCCAGGCGATGTTACTCCTTTTAATCTATTTAATTCCTCTTTAACAAGCTCTACATTTTCAATTTTATTGTTCTTAATAGTAACTTTTACAGGGATAGGCTTATTGGATACAAATCCATAACTGTCACCATAGTAAACTCCGTCAGGATAATTTACATTTTTATCAAGATTTTTAACTTCCTCCGCTGATAAAAATTTATAACTTCCATCCACTTTAGAATTCACCAATACAGGAATTTCTACAATTTTTTTACTGTTATCCTTGAATACAAGTTCAACTACAATTTTCGTTTTACCTTCAGAACTTGTATCTGCATTACTTTTTACATTAATTTGTACATCTTCCGGTAACTTTTCTAATGCATCTCTTATCTTTTGTAATCCAATAGTTTCCCCTACATTTGCAATTATAGTCTTAGGAGAATAAATATATTTATCAGCATCACTTCCATTAGAATCAACTGCTTTTTCTAAAGCATTAACAACAGCATTTATAAAGCCTTTAGATGACGTTGTAGCCCCTGAAATTGTATCTATATTTGTAGATTGGTTTGAAATAATCCTATCTCCTAATATACTTGCTTTTTTATTATCAAAATATGATTCATCATCTTTATTTTTAATCAATTCTATTTTTGCTATTTTACCATTTTTGACAGTTACTTTAACCTCAATTGAATTTTTGTAATATCCATTTGACTTTCCAAAATAAACTCCGTTTTTTAAACCTTTAAAATATTTTTTTATTTGTTCAATTTCATGTCTATTTTGTCCTGGAATATTTTGTTCTGTTTCATCAGGTGAATTAATATCCAGATTATTATTACCGTTACTTGCCTTTCTTAAAGCATCTTTTACAGCATTTAATATTCCTCTACTTGAAACTGTTGCTCCTGACACCGTGTCAATACTCGTACTTCCGCTTATAACTTTATTAAGTACACTGGACGCCCAAGTAAAATATGGATAATCATCACTATGACTTATAACTCTTGCATCATAAATTACTCCATTTTTTATAGAAATAGAAACCTTGATTGGTCCATTATATCCACGTCCAACTCCAATAAATGTACCATCTTTAAGATTATTTCTATTAAATCCAACTTTACCCGCAACAGCTGAAGATTGTTTTGCTAACAATTTTGCCTTTTCTTTATCTCTTAGTTCTTGATTTTCCTTTTCAAGATCTTCAGCTACATCACTTGTTTTTGCTCCAGCTTGAACAAGTGCTTTGTAAACAGCTACTTTAATTGCATCAGAAGTAACCGTAGCTCCGGAAATTGAATCAACATTAAATGTATTTTTTTCTACAATAGTTTGTAAAATTTTCTTTGCCATTTCATAATATTCAGGTGTTTCATTATGCGAAAGCACTTCTACTGAAAAAATCTTACCTTCTTTAATTACAACTTTTACTGTTATAGGACCTTCATATCCCTCAGCACTAGCAGTATATTCTCCATCCTTCAATTCGTTTGGAGCCTTTACACTGTCAAGCTTTGTAGTTTCATTTGCTCTATGTTTTTGTCTATCAGAATAAACACTATTGTAAACAGTATAACCTATTCCTGCAGTTGTAATACAAAAAACAAATAAACTGGCAATAATACTATTTTTTTTCATAAATCCCTCCTGTATCTATTTTGTTATATTTATAAATTCGTCACTTATTTATAAATATAACAATACACGTTATCAATTTTACTAAAATTAATAACTTTTTTCAATAAAAAACACCAATTTTAATATAAAAATTTCTTATCAATTAATTTGATATAAGTATAAAATATCTTTATTTGCATATTTTTTCTGATTGCTTAATTGATTATATTTTAAAATCATTTTATATTTTAATATTTTTTATCAAATTTATTTGTTATTAAGTGTAATTATACTTAATTTATTATAGATTTTTATTTATTAATAATTTTAATTAAAAATTTAGCACAAAAAAGACATAGTTTCAATGAATTATTTGAAACTATGCCTTTTTTAATCAGCAACAATTATTTATTTTAAATTTTTTTGAACCAAAATATATATTAATATAGAATAGACAATTACTAAAAGTGTTTGTAAATCATAATATAAATTATTTTTTATAAAAGTATCATTTATAAATGTTAATACAAAATCAAATATCCCAAAAAATATAATATAGTTTGAAGATTTCTTTTGAGCTATTTCCCAATTTTCCTTATTCTTACTTGATTTTTTAGTTCTAAAACCATATATTCCCGAATCGAACTTTGGAGGAAATACCTTCATAATAATCCCTCCTGAGATAAATACGATTGCTACAATATAAATCATAATAAAACCTCCAATCTATATTATCAACATAAATTATATCTACTAATATCTAATCTTTTTTTGAAATAATTTCTTCCATATACATTGCTTTTGTTGATAAATGTGCATATTTATTATCTACAAATTTGACAATTAAAAATGCCAAAAACATCGTAAATAAACCAATGACGAATCCAATAAAATCAATTCCTTTTAAATTAGGGAGAGCTATATTGACCAATAATATTGAAAGGATAAACATTAAAATAGGAAATCCATATAAGAAAATGGAATATTTTAATACAATATTACTATCCACCCCTATTTTTACATAATCTCCAACCGAAACATTTAGTGTTTTTTTCATAACAATATGCATTGTTGGAGTTGGACATCCTCCACAAGTTTTGCAGGTTCCTTTACATCCACTTATTCTTGAAATTAAAACTTTACACTTATCTTCAGGCAAGATTTTTGTTACATATCCTACTTGTTCCATAATATCAAATCCTTTACTACTTCTGATGTAATAATTAGTCCCATAGTTGAAGGAATAAAGCTTATACTTGAAGGAGATGATTTTCTAATTTTATCAGATTCAATTATTTCTCCACTAGAAATTTCATCAGAGCAAACACATTTTAATTTTTTTACTCCTAGCTTTTTTAATTCTCTTCTCATTACCCTTGCAAGTGGACAACCTGTTGTTTTATAAATATCTATAATCTTAAATCTTGTAGGATCCAGTTTATTACCCGCTCCCATTGCACTAATTATATTTATATTATTTTCATAACAATATTTTATCAGATAAATTTTGGAAGTAATAGTATCTATCGCATCAACAACATAATCGTAATCTTTCAAATTAAAGTTTTCAACATTATTTTTATCTAGCTTTTCTTTAAATATATTCACTTTTATTTTAGAATTGATAAGTTCTATTCTATTCTTCATTTCATCTACTTTATATTTCCCAATATTATTTGACATTGCGTGAATTTGTCTATTTACATTAGTTATTTCAATAGTATCAAAATCTACCAGTGAAATTTCTCCTATTCCACATCTACAAAGCGATTCAACTGCAAAACTTCCTACTCCACCAATTCCAAATACAATAACTTTAGAATTTTTTAAAATTTCAAGTGAATCCTTCCCTATTAGACTTTCAGTTCTCGAATAAATATTATTTTCCAATTTTTAAATTTAACTCCTCAAGTTGTACTTCTGATACAATACATGGTGCATCTGTTAATAAATCAGATGCTGATTGTGTCTTTGGAAATGCTATTACATCCTTTATATTGTTTGTACCCGCTAACAGCATAATCAATCTATCAAGTCCAAATGCAAGACCTCCATGTGGTGGTGTTCCATATTTTAAAGCCTCAAGTAAAAATCCAAATTTTATTTCAGTTTCCTCTTTAGTAAGTCCTAAAGCTTTAAACATTCTATTTTGTAAATCAGAATTGTTAATTCTAATTGAACCTCCACCTAGTTCATCTCCGTTTATTACAATGTCGTATGCTTTTGCATAAACTTTTTCGGGATTGCTTTCCAAGTATTTAATATCTTCATCTTTCGGATGAGTAAAAGGATGATGTTTTGAAACATATCTTTTTTCTTCTTCGTCATATTCAAAAAGTGGAAAATCTACAATCCAGCATAAGTTATATTCATTAGGATTTAATAAATTCATTTCTTTTGCAATAACACATCTTAAAGCTCCTAGTGAATTTAAAACAATATCATTTTTATCTGCAAGCATTAAAATTAAATCATCATCTTTAGCGTCTACCTTTGTTTTTATATTAGAGATAATTTCTTCATTTAAAAACTTTGAAATAGAAGATGTAACTTCTCCATCAGTTATTTTTATCCAGAATAAATTTTTTGCACCATAATCTCTAATTGAGTCAATTAATTTATCAATTTTCTTTCTAGTATATTCCTTTGAATATTTTCCGATTGAAATTGCTCTTACACTCCCACCAGAAGCAATTGCATTTTTAAATAAATCAAATTCAACTTCCTTAACACAATCTGTAATATTTCTAATTTCAAAACCAAAACGTAAATCTGGTTTGTCACTTCCATATTTTTCCATTGCATCATCATATTTCATTCTTTTTATAGGTAATTCAATATCAATTCCTTTAATTTCCTTGAATAATTTTTTTAACATTCTTTCATTTACATCAATAACATCTTCAACATCAACAAAACTCATTTCAAGATCAACTTGAGTAAATTCAGGTTGTCTATTAGCTCTTAAATCCTCATCTCTAAAGCACTTAACTATTTGAAAATATCTATCCATTCCTGAAATCATTAAAAGTTGTTTCATAATTTGTGGAGATTGTGGAAGAGCATAAAAATTTCCCGGATTTACTCTAGATGGTACGAGATAATCTCTTGCTCCTTCAGGTGTAGGTTTATTAAGATATGGAGTTTCTATTTCCACAAAATTATTTTCAGTGTAAAAATCTCTGATAATCTTACATACTTTAGCTCTTAATTTTAAATTATTTTGTAAACTTTCTTTTCTTAAATCCAAAAATCTATATTTTAATCTTAAACTTTCAGAAACATTGTCGTCATCTTTAATATAAATTGGAGGAGTTTGAGCTATGTCTAAAACTACTAATTCACTTACTTCAACTTCAATATCTCCAGTAGGTATTTTTGAATTTTTACTTTCCCTTTCACTAATAACTCCTTTAACAGCTAAAACAAATTCTGATCTTATTTCTTTTGCACTATTAAAAACACTTTCTCCCAAAGTATCTCTCACAACTATTTGTGAAATTCCAGTAGTATCTCTTAAATCCATAAAAATTAATGAACCTAAATTTCTTTCCTTAGCAACCCAGCCCATCAAAATTACTTCTTTACCAATATCTTCTTTTCTTAAATTACCACACATATGCGTTCTTCTTAAATTTCCCATTTGTGCCATATTTTCCTCCTTATAAAAAAATCCCTGCAAAAATGCAGGGACGAATTAAATCCGCGGTACCACCCTAATTATAGGTATATCTCTTTATAATAATAGCTCCAGATTGTCCCATTTTGTATTAATTAGTAATTTTCACCAAATATTACCTCTCTAAAAATCTTAACAAAACTTTTCTCCTTCATAGCTTAATATATTAATTTCGATAATTATAACAATAAAATCATAAAAAGTCAACTAATTATATAAAATAAGAACTATACCCTTCCACGATGCTTTGCATCAGGTAGATTACTGGAACCATTGTTGTTTCACAATAAAAAAAGGAGTAACATTTATACAACCACTCCATTTTCTATTAATTTTTGTTTTCATCTGTAGATGAATGTTCCACATCATCTTCATCTTCAATTTCATCATCTTCGTCGATAAGTTCAACATCATCATCAGTATTTTTACTAAATAGATATCCACATCCCGCAATTACAACAAATATACATGCAACACTAGGATAAATCCAAAAATAAAATTTATCAGATAATTTAGGATATATCTTTGAGAAATTCTTTAAAATAGTAAAAAATGAATAATGATATCTGTTAGCTATACTTAATGAAGTGGCTATAATTTCAGCTAAAAACATTGAAGCACATGAAATTAGAATTGATATCACAACCCCAAGTTTTGTTAATTTTCTTGATAATAAAGTATACATAAAAATTGCACAATAAAGAGCAACAAATCCTGACCAAGAACTAAATACTCTAATCATAGTCAATCCTACATATATAGCAACTCCAGGTAAACTTCCAATTATTGCTCCTATCAGTCCTAATAAAATATTACCTTTTTTCATATTTTCTCCCTTCCATATTTATATTTTTAAAAATATTTCTAAAATATTTTAAAACTTTTTAATAATAACTTTTAATATATCTAATGCCTGTCTTGTTCTTAATAGAATAGAAACAATAGCATAAGTGAGTCCAGCAAATATCAGTGCAATTAAGAAACTTAAATTAGAAGACAATTTTATATTTAATAATATAAATATTATTTTTGATACAATCGCCATCGAAATAACCGAAATAAGAACTTTAATTCCATTATTGATAATTGCTCTAGACTTTATCTTTCCAATTTGTTTTTCCAGTTTAATATATAAATTTATAGCACCAAAAATAGTTGCAATACTTGAACCAAGTGCTAGGCCGTTAAGTCCCATAAATCTTGATAAAATTATTGACATGATTACATTTAAAATCACCATTTCAACAGAATTAATAAGTGGTATTCTAGTCATTTTTAGTGCATAAAAAGCATTAGAAAGCACATCTCTTATCCCTAATCCTATAAGTCCTATTGCATAATAAAATAAGACCCCCGAAACCAATATAACATCATTTTCATCGAATTTTCCTCTTTTAAATATCAAAGTTACTATTTCCTTGGAAAAAATTAGTATTCCTACACAAGCGGGTGTTACTAGATATATAATAGTTGAAAGAGTTTTAGCAATCTGTACTTTAAACTTTTGTTTTGATTCTATAGCTAGTTTACTAAGCGTAGGAAAAATAGATGTAACAATGGATACTACTAAAATTCCCCAAACAAACTCATTTAATTTAACTGAATAAGATAAAACAGAAATACCTCTCACGGAAATAAAAGATGCTAAATTTTTATCAATAAGTTGGTTTATTTGATTTACTGCAACTCCAAAAATAATAGGAAGTGCTAATACTAACATTCTCTTTATATTTTCATCTTTAAAATTAACAATAAATCTATGTTTATATCCTGTGCCCTTAATTGCGGGAATATATGGAATATATTGAAAAATTGTAGCAATTGCTACACCAATAGGTGCTAATATTGGATTTATTTTATAACTTATTATTAAAAATATAATAATAACAATATTATATATAAATCCTGTTGAACCTGGAACTACAAAATTCCCTTTTATATTTAAATATCCTTTTAAAATGGAATTTAAAAGTTGCGCAAGCATTCCAAGTATAGTAATTCTAGTAAAAGTAACAGATAATTCAAAAATTTCACCAGAATATCCCATTGCAAAAAGAAATACAATTTGTCTTGCAAAAATATAAGCAAAAATAGTTGCAAAAATAGAGATTATAAAAATTATATTTAAAATATTACTTGTAAATTTTTCAGATGTTATTCTTCCTTCTCTTTTTTCCAAAGAAGTATATGTCGGAATAAAATTAATTGAAATCCCAGACATAACAAATCCTAAAATAGTATATGGAACTAAAAGTGAAATTTGAAAAGCTGTTGCTATTTCACCTGTCCCATAAAAATAAGATAATAATACTTCTCTAAAAAAGCCTAATATTTTAGATAAAATATTTATAACCATGAGCAAAAATGCTGTATACCCCATAAAAATCTCCTATCATAAAAAAGGTCAAAAACATAAGTTTCTGACTTTAGTTTTTATATCTACTTGTTACTTTATCATTTAATCCATACCATATAAATATTCTTGATGTTTTATATAAATGTTCCATAAATACTTTATTTATATGATTATAAAGTTTCTCCAATTCTTTTTTTGTCAAAAATTTTTCTTTTTGTAAAACATAATAATTATTACCCTTAAATTCCAATTTTAACTGCTTTACAATATAATTGTTTAGATTAAAAATATATTCTTTTATTACATTTTCAAAAAAATCATTAGCTTTTTCTTCAAATTTTTTATTTAGATTATAATAATCTATAACATTATTTATAAGTCTATTTCTAAATCTATAATCTTTAGAAGTCAATTTCCTAACAATGAGTTTTTGCTTTCTACTAATTTTCAAATTAGGATAATTAACTAAAAAATAATTCTCTAATTCATTAGCAAAAACATTTGATTTCTTTCCATAAATATAAGAATCAACAGCCAATACAATTTCTAAACGATTAATATCATCATATACAAGTTTCTGAACAGCGCTTTTTATATATTCTCTATCTGATCTATTTTTATAAAATACGTCTAGACTTTTAGAAATCTTAGTAAAAATTGCTTGTCTAAATCTTACATTAAATCCACGTTGTTCTATTGAGAGTGAGGAAATAAATATATCAAAAGCAACCGAATCCTTTAAATACAAAAAATTGTATTCCAAAGCAATCTTAGTATCTTTATCTAATAAAGCATTCATTTTTTCCTCCCCCTTAATTTAAAAATTAATATATTTCACTAAAAAATATAGTTTTAAGCTATTTACACAGAAAAACTACAATATCGTTATTTATATTCCTTAAAAATTTTTTAAAAACTTCACTATGTTTAGAACTATAACTATTGGAAAGTCTTGTAACATCAACAGCAACTGTATTGAATTCGTGTTTTTCAATTTCAATTAAAATATTAGAAAAAATATCTTCTAAAAATTCTTCATCTTCTTCTTTTTCAATTTTTTGTGGAATTGAACAAAGTACAATATAAGTCGCTTTGAGATTAAATGCAGGAACAACTTTAAAATCTCCAGTTACTAAAGAACTTAATTTGCTAAAAACATCAAGTAGCCTATTTCCTGCTTTAGAGATTATTTCCATAGTATCTTCGTTTGAAAAGGAATTATCAACGAAATAAACTATGCAGTCAGATTCAATATCAAAAATACTTTCGCTAATTACTCTAATATCCATAACAAACCTCCAAAAGCATATAATAAAAATAGTACAACTATTATATATTTTTTTTTAGATTTAGTCAATAATTAGGAACACATAAAATTGATAATTTTATGATTATTATTTTTTAATTAATACAATGTTATGATATAATAATTGTATATAGTAAAATTACTTACTTTAACTAATGTATTTTAAAATAATAATCTTTAAATAATTTTAAAAAAGGAGAATTTATGAAAAACTCAGGAATAATTGCTGAATACAATCCATTTCATTTAGGACATAAATATCAAATAGATAAAATAAAAAATGAATTAAATGCCAATATAATTACAATAATGAGCGGAGATTTTGTTCAGCGTGGAGAATGTGCAATCTTAGACAAATATACAAGAGCTAAAATTGCAGTAAATAATGGAGTTGATCTCGTAATAGAACTTCCATTTTACTACAGTTTACAAAGTGCTGAAAATTTTGCAAAAGGTGGAATATCTATTCTAAATAAACTAAATATCATTGACTATCTTTGCTTTGGTTTTGAATGCGAAAAAAAAGAGGATACAATAGAAATTGCAAAATTCCAACTTAAATACAAAAATGAAATTGAAGAACTCTTAAACTATGAAATGAAACTTGGAAAAAGTTATGCAGTTGCATATAAAGATGCTTGTATAGAAATCAACAGAAAATATAAAGTTTTAGAAATACAAGATGACTTTTTTATTTCAAATAATATTCTATCAATTGAATATGTCAAAAACTTAATACTATCAAAATCTCAAATAACTCTATTTCCTATAAAAAGAAAGGGAAAAAATTATAATGATGAGGATTATAACTCAAAGGATCAATTAAGCGCTTCAGCAATAAGAAAAGCAATTTATGAAAATAATTTTGAAAAAATTGAAAACTTTATAGATAAAAGTACTTTTAATGAATTAAAAAATTCTGTAAAGAATAATATTTTACCGAATGAAAAAATTATTTTAGAAATTTTAAAATACAATATTTTAATAAATCAAATAAATCCTGAAAATATCGTAAATTACGAAAATGGAATCTTAAATTTAATTAAAAAAAATATTTATTCAGTAAACTCGATAGAAGAATTAGCAGAAAAAATACAAAGTAAAAGATATAAAAAAGTTAGAATAAAAAGATTTATTTACAATTATCTATTAAATATAAATAATAAAATAAAGGAAATATATTCTAAAGATATTGAATATATAACTATTTTAGGCTTTAATAAAAAAGGACAAGAACTGATTAAAGAAATTAAAAATAAAACTAATCTAGAAATTGTAACAACAAATAAAAGCACACAAAATCTATCGGATTTTCAAAAAAACAAATTTGAAATTGAACAAAATTCAAGAAAACTTTATAAGCTATTCACAAATAACAAAAATAAAACTGAGTTTATATCTTTTTTGCAAAAATAACTACCGAATTTTGATGTGAACCCCTAAATCCGGACAAAGGATTTGGGGGTTTTTGTATGTCAAAATATGATATAAAATTAAAAATAAA
>NZ_JAYKBQ010000016.1:0-31643 GCF_035282425.1 Parvimonas sp. M20
ATACCTCCTTTTTGTGTTCATAAATATAATACTATTATTTATTTAATGTGTCCACTTTTATAAGTAGGGTGCAAGATATTCAAAAGACAATTTAGGGACAGTAAAAATAGAAAGAAGTCCATTGTTTGATGGAGTGGATTAGAAAAAAGAAATAAAAAATAATACCAACAGACTTGCAAATTGTGAAACTGTAAATCTGGATAAAACTTTGAATACTGCGTTTACACAAATAGATGCAATAAATAAAGTTTGTAAAAGATATGGGAAAAAGAATTTAGATAAAAATTTACTTGAACTTTGCGAGTTAAGATTAAAAAATCCAACTCTTTCTTTAAAAGAGTTAGCTGAAATCTTAAAAATAAGCAAATCAGGAGTAAATCATAGATAAAAAAATAATTGATATGGCGAATAAAATTTAATTTTATTCACTTTTTTAGTTAATATTCATAAAAATAATATATATGAAAGTAATTATTCTATTAAGTGATTCTTATGAGAATATGTATAATAATATTATTTAATTATAATCGAAGAAATATGATATAATAATTATAAGTAATTAATAATAGGAGGTAATTATGAAGCGTAATATGGATTTGTGCAGACTTTATTTAAAATTGAGGAAGAATATGTTTCTACAGCATTGTATAATTTAAAAATTACTGGATATAGTGATGAGGAAGTAGCATATCATTGCAAATTATTATTTGAGAATGAATTGATTTCAGATTATAAAGATATTTATGCCGATAATAGACTTTACTCTTTTGGAGTTGGATCTTTAACTTGGGAAGGACATGATTTTATTGATAAAATAAGAGAAGATACAGTTTGGAATAGGACAAAAGAAGTAATAAAAGAAAAAATGTTGCCAACTACTATTGATGTTATAAAGGATATATCTGGAGTTATTATTATGTCAATGATTGAACGTGCAATAAAAACAATATAGAAAAAGCGAAATATTATTAGAATTATTTTTATCTAAATTCAACACAGAACCTTTAAATAATATAAAAATAATTCTAATTGATATTAGAAATATAAATATTTTGTTAAAAATAAAAAGCTTATTAAGTTAATTTATTTAAACTTAATAAGCTTTTTTAAATTTCTGTTAAATTAAATTTTTAAAATCTTTAACTTAAAAATTATTCTGATTATTTTTTGTATAAAGTTTCAATTTAATAAATTCATTAAATAAATTGAACTGTAGTTTTACTATTTTCGTCTTTGAAATCGTCAAATGAAAAAGAATTAATATTTTCTAAATTTGTATATTTTAGATAATATTTTAAAGTTTTTGCGTTTGATACGGAATAATAAAGTGTTATATTTTGTGAGTCTTCTGAAAGATTTTCTATATCCTTTTTACTAATTGTAAATTTTTTTAAAGAATTAAATAAAATATTTTCGTTGCTTTCTGAAAATTCATTTGTTTTTAAATTTTCTAGCTCTATGTATGCTCTTATAAATCTTTTTGTAGGGGTATAAATATTTCCTTTTAATTCTCTTTTTTCTAAATATTTTTCTAAATTTCTTATATGTTTTGTAAAACTTGGACTGTTAGTCATTACATTATATTTATTTTCATAAACTTTTAAATTTCCGTCTTCAATTTCAAGAATTAAACTTTTATTATTCTTGTCTGTAAACATATAGTGATAATGTCTTGAATAGTTTTTTTCATCAACAAGGGATTTTTCTACAATATATATTTTTGGAGCAAGATTTTTTATATCTTCAAGCGATTCGCAATTCGTCAAAAATACATTTAAAATCTTTGTAGATGTTAAATTTATTTTGGATTCCACCGGTTCTTTTTTGAAATGTATAGCATTTCTAAAAGAATTGGTACATCCTAATAGTCCTTTTTCGTTTATTCCATCGATTAAATGGTCATAATCTTTAAAAGTTGCTCCCATTATTTTGTATTTTGTATATAATTTATTTCCAAATACATCTTCTTCATAGTTAAAATCTTTTGGGAAATACTTAAATTCATATCTATGATAAAATCTTAAATCCATAGTTCTTCCAAGCAGTGTTTCTCCATTTCTAAAAATAGAAAAAGTTGTACACATAAAATCACCTCTTAAAGTATTATAACAAAAAAACTTTATAAATCCAAATAAATTTGCCTTTTTTCCTAATTTAGATTAAAATATATGTAGGTATTTTATGAGGTGGTATGTTGAAAGAAATTAGACTTTTTTGGAAGATTTTAAAGAACAATAGACTGACTTATTTTCTTTCTATGATTTCTACAATTTTTATACAAATTTTTTCCGGACTTACACCTATTGTAATTATGATTACAGTAGATTCAATAATTGGGAATAAGGAGTATAAATACGATATTTTAGAGAAAGCTGTAAATCTTATAGGTGGTAGAGATTTTCTTAGAGAAAATATATACATATTAGCTTTTGTAATTGTTATTTTAACAGGTATTAGTTGTATTTTTATCTTTTTAAGAAATTATTATTCTAATGTTGCCTGTGAAAATTTGATATATAATTTAAAAGAAAAGATGTATCATAAATTTTTAAATTTAGATATGAGATGCTTGAATGATTATTCTACAGGAGATTTAATCCAAAGAAGTTCTTCGGATATTGAGACTGTAAGAAAACTCTTTTCAGCACAACTAGTGAATGCTTTTGGTTCCATTGCAACAATAGCTTTGGTTATAGTTGTTATGTCCTTAATAAATTTAAAGCTTGCTACAATAAGCATAGTTCTGTGTATTGTAATTGCCATTTTGTCATCTGTTTTTTATAAGAAAATAGGTAAAATTTTTAAAAAGACTGATGAAGCAGAAAGCGAACTTATGGTATTTATAAAAGAAGCTCTTTTTAATATAAGGGTTATAAAGGCTTTTAATAGAGAAGATTATATTTTAAAACTTTTTAGAGAAAAAAATGAAGAATTTAATATAACTCAAAATAATTTTATGAAGACTTTTGCGAGATTTAGAGCTGTCAATGACTTTTTAACTTTCCTACAACTTGCAATTATTTTAGTAGTTGGAGGATATGAAACTATTACAGGACGAATGAATTTCGGAGATTTAATTGCTTTTGTTATCTATATTAATATGATTATTTGGCCAATTAGACAAATGGGACAATTACTTAGTGATATGGCAAGGGCAAGTGTTTCAATATCAAGAATTTATGAAGTCTTAGATTTGCCAGAAGAAGATTATGATTATGGAATAAGAGATGTTTCTTTTTCTGAAAAGATTGAATTTAAAAATGTCAGTTTAAAAATAAATGATAATACTGTTTTGGATAATATTAGTTTTGTTCTAAATTCAGGAGAAAGTCTAGGAATTATAGGTTCTACTGGAAGCGGTAAAAGCATGATAGTCTATCTATTACTTGGATTTTTTGAAGCAACAAGTGGAGAAATTTTAATTGACGATATTAATATAAAAGAGATAAATAAAAGATATATTAGAGAAAAGATTTCTGCAATTATGCAAGATAGTGAACTCTTTAATATGTCAATTTTTGAGAATGTAAAAATTGTAAATAATGATATTGATGAAAATAGTGTTTTTGATGTTACTAAAATTTCATCAATTCATAGTGAAATTATGAATTTTTCTTCTAAGTATGAAACAATAGTAGTTGATAATGGTGTAAATCTTTCAGGAGGGCAAAAACAAAGAATTTCTATTGCTAGAAGTTTGTTAAAACCTTTTGAAGTATTGATTTTGGATGACAGCTTAAGTGCTGTTGATATGAATACGGATTTAAAGATAAATAATGCACTAAAATCTATGGATAGAAAATTTACTTCTATTCTAATTTCTCATAGAATTTCAACTATAACTAATTGTGATAATATAATTGTGATGGACGGTGGAAGAATAGTTGAAAGTGGAAAACATAATGAATTGATTAAGAAAAATGGAATGTATAGTAAAATTAACGAAATTCAAAGTAAGGAATATGATGTAAGCAATGAATAAAAAGAAAGTTGTAAACATAAATGTTTTTAGAGATTTAATAAAATTTTATAAAATTGAATACAAAAAACTTTATATGCTAATGTTTGTAGTTTTGATTTCTGGAATTTTACAAGCTGTTGTCCCTTTATCTATAAAATTATTAACTGATGATTTTATAACAAAGCAAAATTTAAAAGGTTTCATTTTTGCAGGCATTGGATTTTTCACGCTTGTTATAATATCAACTCTTGCAATTTACAGTTTCTATGTTTTTGGTGGAAAGCTTGAATATCAAGTTTCAAAAGAAATAAGAAAATCTGTTTTTGAAAAAATTGAGAAATTCTCTTTGACAAATATGAAAAAGTATGAAACTGGAGAGTTGATTTCCAGACTGACTTCTGATGTTCAAAAACTTAGTGAAGTTTTTAGCTGGGGAGTCATAGATGCTTGTCATAGTATAATCGTCTTGTTAATTTCTATTTTTGTTATGCTTTATTTAAGTTACACATTGACTTTGATGTTGTTTTTGATTTTACCTGCAATTTACATTGTAACTTTAATTTTTCAAAAAAATATTTTGAAATTTCAAAGAAAGGTAAGAGATTATAACTCTAAAATTATAAGAAGTTATACGGAGTCATTAAGTTATATAAAGACAATTAAAGCACTTGGAATTGAAGAAAAAAAGAAAAAAGAATTTAAAGTTTTTAATGAAAGATATAGGAAATACAATTTAAGATCAATACTTATTTCAGCTATTTTTGTGCCTGCAGTTATGTTTGTTGCAAGTATTGGTGTCGGTTTTGCTTTTAATTTTTCATCAATTTCAGTTATGAAAAATGTTATGACCTATGGAGCCTTTTTGAGTTTTTTAACTTATAGTTTTCAAATTTTTGAACCATTTAAAATGCTTGCTCAAATTTTTACTGATTTAAAATCTGCACAAGCATCTGCAGAGAGAGTTTTTCAAATTTTATATGAAGAAGATGAAATTCTTGAAGAAAGAGATAATAACTTGAATTTTGAAGGAAATATAAAATTTGAAAATGTAAGTTTTCATTATTTTGATGATGATAAATTAATTTTAAAAGATTTTAATTTTGAAATAAAAAAAGGAGAAAGTGTTGCTTTTATTGGTAGTACTGGAAGTGGAAAATCTACAATAGTTAATTTGATTTGTAAATTTTACAATCCTACTTCTGGAAATATTTATCTTGATGGAATAAATTACAAAAATATTGATAAAACTAATTTATATAATAATTTAGGATATGTATTACAACAACCACAACTTTTCTCTATTTCTATTAAAGAAAATATAAAATTTGGGAATGAAAATGCAACTGATGAAGAAATTTTAGAAGTTTGTAGTTTGTTGGGGATAGATGATTTTGTTTTTAAACTACCTGATGGAGTAGATACAGTCATCGGAGAAAATGGGTATAACATATCAAACGGTCAAAAACAATTAATTTCTTTTGCAAGAGCTTTGATAAAAAATCCAAAATTATTAATATTGGATGAAGCGACTTCTTCAATAGATACTGAAACTGAAAAAATCATTCAAAATAAGATGAAGGATATTTTAGAAGGAAAGACATCTATTATTGTTGCACATAGATTATCAACGATTAAGCATTGTGACAAAATTGTTTTAATTGAAAATGGAAATATTCTTGAACAAGGAACACATTTTGAATTGTTAGCTAAAAAAGGAATTTACTATAAAATGTATATTTCTGAAGAATTAAAAATATAGGGGGAAATTATGAGTAATTGTAGTTCAGGTGGTTGCTCTGGATGTGCTAGTGCATCTAGCTGTGGAGTATCAGAAGAGTTTGAAAGTCTATTGGTTGAACAAAATCAATTTAGTGATATAAAAAAAGTTATTGGTGTTATAAGTGGTAAAGGTGGAGTTGGGAAATCTTTAGTAACTTCTATGCTTGCTACGGGAATGATGAAAAGAGGAAAGGAAATAGGTATTTTAGATGCTGATATTACAGGACCTTCTATTCCTAAGTCCTTTGGAATTGATAGAAAAGCTCAAATCGATGAAAGAGGAATTATTCCTTGTAGAACTGAAAATGGAATTAAAATAATGAGTATAAATTTATTGCTCGAAAAAGAAACTGATCCGGTTATTTGGAGAGGTCCAGTTATAGGTGGAGTAATAAAACAATTTTGGACAGATGTGGTATGGGAAAATGTGGATTATATGTTTGTTGATATGCCACCGGGAACAGGCGATGTTCCTCTAACAGTTTTCCAATCATTACCTGTAGATGGAATTATAATTGTAACATCTCCTCAAGATTTGGTTTCTATGATTGTTGAAAAAGCAGTTAAGATGGCAA
The DNA here is from genome assembly GCF_035282425.1 of Parvimonas sp. M20. NCBI lineage: Bacteria > Bacillati > Bacillota > Tissierellia > Tissierellales > Peptoniphilaceae > Parvimonas > Parvimonas sp. M20. The sequence goes on from NZ_JAYKBQ010000016.1 coordinate 6,316, forward strand.
GAATGATGAATATTCCAATTATTGGAATAGTTGAAAATATGAGTTATTTTAAATGTCCTTGCTGTAATGAAGAAGTAAATATATTTGGCGAAAGTGATTTACCTTACATATCAAGAAAATTTGGACTTACAAATGTTGCAAAAATTCCTCTTGATAAAAAAATACCTGAAATGGTGGATGAAGGTGAAGCAGAAAAATTAGATACTGATTGTTTAACAGATATACTAGATGCAATAGAAAAATTATAGAGAGAACGCGTTAAAAACAAACGCGTTTTTTATGTAGTAAATAAGACTTTTTATAGATTTAAATGGTTCGCGATTTGTAAAATTGAAATTAAGCTATTTTTGTTGTATAATTATTGTAAAATATGGATTAAATAAGAGGTTTTTATGGAGCATTTTAAATTGAATTTGGAAAGTAATTTTAAATTTGATGACATTGTTATAGCTCTAGGAAATTTTGACGGCTTTCATAAAGGCCATCAAAAATTGATTTCTGAATTAAATAATGTAAAATTAAAAAAAGGTTATAAGAGTGCAGTTTTTCTTTTTGAAAATCATACTAAGGATTTAATTTTTCATCAAAATACAAGTAGGATGATGTCTTTTGCGGATAAATTAATAAAACTTGAGGATTTTAAAATAGATTATGTTTTTAGTATTGAATTTTCTGAAAAAATTAAAAATTTTTCTCCAAAAGAATTTTTAGATTTTTTAACTATTAATCTAAATATAAAACATATTGTGGTTGGAAAAGATTATAGATTTTCAAAAAATCGTGAAGGGAATACAGATTTTATAAAGTCATATATGAAAGAAAATGGTTTCTCTTGTACCATTGTTGATAAATTAAGCTATAATAATATTGAAATTAGTAGTACTAAAATTATCGAATACATAAAATCAGGAAAAATTGAATTGGCAAATGATTTGTTGGGAGATGATTTTTCAATTAAGGGAAAAGTAATTCATGGTTTTCAAAGAGGTAGAAATCTCGGTTATCCTACGGCAAACTTGGAGATTTCTTTTAATTATGTTATGGTAAAAGAGGGAGTTTATTTTACAAAAACCATAGTATATGGTAGAGAATATTTCAGTTTTTCAAGTGTTGGGCATAATCCAACTTTTGATAATAAAAAATCCACGATAGAATCTCATATATTTGATTTTCACGAAGATATTTATGGAAAAGATATTGAACTTTGCTTTTTGGAAAGGCTTAGGGATAACATAAAATTTAATTCTGTTGAGGAACTTATAGAACAGTTAAAAAAAGATGAAATTAGATGTAGAGAATTAATAAAAAATATAAAATAGGAGATAAAGATGAAACAAATTTTAGTTACCGGAGGAGCAGGATATATTGGCTCTCATACTTGTATAGAACTTTTAAATGAAGGATATGATGTAGTAATAATTGATAATTTTTACAACTCTAGTGAAAAAGTTTTAAAAATAATTGAAGAGCTTAGTGGTAAAAAATTCAAATTTTACAAAGGCGATGTTAGAGATAAAGAAATACTTAGGAAGATTTTTTCAGAAAATGATATTTATGGTGTAATCCATTTTGCAGGGCTTAAAGCTGTTGGCGAATCAGTTGAAAAACCTATAGAATATTATGATAATAATATTAACGGAAGCATAAAACTTATAGAAGTTATGAGAGAATTTAATGTAAAAAATTTAATTTTCAGCTCTTCTGCTACTGTTTATGGAAAGCCGAAGTCAGTTCCTATAAAAGAAGATTTTTCACTTTCTGTAACAAATCCTTATGGAAGAACCAAATTGTTTTTAGAAGAAATTTTTACAGATTTATATATTTCCGATAATGAGTGGAATATTGTTCTTCTTAGATATTTTAACCCGATTGGAGCTCATAAGAGTGGTAGAATAGGTGAAAACCCTAATGGAATTCCTAATAATTTAATACCATATATAACTCAAGTTGCAGTTGGTAAATTGGACTATGTTAGAGTTTTTGGAGATGACTATGAAACAAAAGACGGAACAGGTGTAAGAGATTATATTCATGTTTTGGATTTAGCTTTAGGTCATATAAAGGCAATTAAAAAATTTGAAGACAGTAAAGCTGTTAGAATTTATAATCTTGGAACAGGTGAAGGTTATAGTGTTTTTGATATGATTAAAAATTTTGAAGAAGTTACAGGTAAAAAGATAAAATATGTAGTTACTCCAAGAAGAAGTGGAGATATTGCAGAATGTTATGCTGATTCTACTAAGGCAAAGGAAGAACTTGGTTGGAAAGCTAAATATGGAATAAGAGAAATGTGTGAAGACAGTTGGAGATGGCAATTAAATAATCCAAATGGATATGAGGATTAAAGAGGTTTAAAAAATGGACACGAAGAGTATTTACTACGAAAATAATATAGTTAAGGCAATATTACATTTTGCAATACCGGGAATTTTAAGTATTCTTATTGCGGAATTATATAATATGGTTGATACATTTTTCGTTGGTAGATATGTAGGAGCCGATTCAATCGGAGCTTTAAGTGTAGTTTTTCCTCTACAAAGACTTGTTATTGCAATTTCTGTTTGTCTTGGAATCGGAGTTTCAAATTTAATTTCCAGAAGACTTGGGGAAAAAAGAAATAAAGATATAACAAAATATACAACAGCTGTAAATGGACTAACTTTACTTATAATATTTGCAGTTACAATTATATCAATTCTGTTTGTTGAGGATATTTGTATGTTTTTAGGAGCTAGAAATGATATACTTATATATTCTATAAAATATTTACGGATAGTTATGTTTGGTAGCATATTTTTAGCTTTTACAACGGTTTTTGGTTATATGAACATAGCTTATGGAAATATGAAAGTCATGTTAATTGCTTCAAGTATCGGAGCCTTAATAAATATAATTGTCGATTATATTTTGATTAAAAACTTTAATATGGCTGTTGAAGGAGCTGCGATTGCCACTATTTCAAGTCAATTTATATCTTTTTTATTTTCACTTGTTTTTGTAAAAAAATTACAGAAAGAAAATAATTTTTCTTTAATTCCAAGACTTGACTCGAAAATTTCATTTAATATTTTAGCAATAGGTTTTTCTTCATTCATAATAGAATTTTCAGATGCTATTTTAATTAGTGTCCTTAATCATTTACTTTTACCCATTGGTGGTAATGATGCAATTATTTTGGTAGGAGTAATTACAAAGGTTTCTATGTTTATGTTTGTTGCAATGATAGGGGTAAGCAGTTCAATTCAACCACTCATCTCTTATAATTATGGAGCAAAAAATTTTGTTAAAATCAAGAAAATTTTAAAAACAGGATTTGTTTTTGTGTTTTCACTATCTACTCTTATATGGATATTTATGAATTATAAGGTTAAACTTATTATAGGTCTGTTTTTAAAAGACGAAAGACTTTTACAAATGGCGACAAATAGTTTTAAATATGTGATTTTAGTTTTTCCAATTTTAAGTTTTTATTACATTTGTATATACTTTTTTCAATCAGTCGGCAAGGAAAAATACAATTTTTTCTTATCAATTTATAGAGAAACACTTCTATATATTCCGATAGTTATAATTATGGTAGGAAGATTTGGTGTTTTAGGAGCATGGATTAGTTATCCGATAGTTGACTTTATTTCTGCTGTAACAGGATTTATCCTGCTTTTAAAAACTGTTAAAAAGATTAGTACTTTTTAGGAGGTTATTATGAATTTAGGTAAAATTAGAAAAGATTTAGAAATTTGTATGGATGAACTTATCGAAAAAGCTAAATTTGAAGAAGGAGACATTTTTGTTTTAGGTTGTAGCACAAGTGAGGTAAAAGGAAAACATATAGGAAAAGATACTGATATTGAAGTAGGAGAGCTAATTGTTGAAACTATAAAAGAAAAGTTAGATAAAATTAAAGTAAATTTTGCTGTTCAATGTTGTGAACATTTGAATAGAGCTTTGGTTATAGAAAAGGAAGTTGCAGTAAAAAATAATTTTGAGATAGTAAATGTAGTACCACAAAAAAATGCGGGTGGTGGAGTTGCTACTTCTGCATATAAATTATTTAAAAATCCTGTAGTTGTTGAAAAAATAGTTGCAAAAGCAGGGCTTGACATTGGGGATACATCTATCGGAATGCATGTTAAATTTGTTCAGGTACCGGTAAGATTATCAATAAAAGAAATAGGAAATGCGCATTTAACTGCATTAACTTCAAGACCGAAATTGATTGGAGGAAGTAGGGCAGTTTATCAATAGTTAATTGGAGAATATATGTTTGAATTTTTAAAAGATATAAAAGAATTGGAAGACGTAGAGAGTGTTAAAAAGATAAATAAGGGATATTCTAAAGATGAAAAGTTTAAGATAAAATTGAAAAATAAAGATGAGTATTTGCTTTTAAGATTATCTGATATTTCCCTTTATGAACAAAAAAAGGAAGAATATGAAGTTATTTCAAAATTTTCTAAACTAGGCTTTGAAATGTCAAAGCCTATTAGTTTTGGAATATGTAATGATGAAAAGAATGTGTATATACTCTTATCTTGGATTGACGGAGTTGATTTAAGTGATGCACTTCCAAAACTTTCAAAAGAAGAACAATATTTACTTGGAAGAAAAGCAGGGAAAATTCTAAAAGCTATTCATAGTCTAAAAGTTGAGTACAAAAATTTTGAAGACAAGCTTAAAATAAAATTGTTGGATAAAATAGAAAAATATGAATCATCTGATGTGAGAGTTGAAAATGACGATAATTTTATTGAATATGTTAAAAGGAATGTAGATAAAGTTTGTAGAAATTATTCTTATTTGCATGGAGACTTTCATCCTTCAAATTTAATTCTAATGAAAAATAATGAGATAGGAGTTATAGATTTTAATCGTTGGGAAATATCTAATTCTTATGAGGAATTTTATAAATTGGAAAGTTTCGGGATAGAGTTTAGTATTCCATACTGTGTCGGACAGATTGACTCATATTTTGAAGATGATGTTCCGAATGAATTTTGGGAAATTCAAGCAATTTATGTTGCTTGTTATACCTTGTATTCAATTAAATGGGCTGAAAAATTTGGAGAAAAAGAAATTCTTGGAATGAAAAGAAGATTTTATAAGACTTTTGAAAATTATGAAAATTTTAAAACAATTATACCTAAATGGTATGCTGATTATCACAACAACAAAGGCTATTCGCTTTAAAACGAATAGCCTTTTTCTATATTATTGTGAAACTCCAAGGTTCCTATTTAGAATAGTTTGGAGCTTCTTTAATTATTTGAACATCATGTGGGTGAGATTCAATAAGTCCTGCACCCGTCATTCTAACAAATTGTGCAGTATCTCTTAAAGTTTCTAAGTCTTTTGCACCTGTATATCCCATACCGGCTCTAATTCCACCAACGATTTGGTAAATTGCATCTGATAAAGTTCCCTTATAAGGAATTCTTCCTTCAATGCCCTCTGGAACAAGTTTTTTACCTTCTTCTTGGAAGTATCTATCTTTTGAACCTTTTTCCATTGCTGCAAGAGAACCCATACCTCTGTATGTTTTAAACCTTCTTCCTTGGTAAATTTCAAATTCTCCTGGAGATTCATCAGTACCTGCAAGCATTGAACCTAACATTACAACGTTTCCACCTGCAGCAAGGGCTTTAACAACATCTCCTGAATATTTTAATCCACCGTCTGCAATAATTGTTTTTCCCATTTCTCTTGCAACAGTAGCACAATCATAAACTGCAGTAATTTGTGGAACCCCTACACCTGCAACAACTCTTGTTGTACAGATTGATCCAGGACCTACACCAACTTTAACAACATCTGCACCTGCTTCAAAAAGCGTTCTAGTTGCTTCTGCAGTTACAACATTTCCTGCTATAATATCAAGATTTGGATATTTTGCTCTAATTTCTTTAACTTTTTTTACAACTCCCATAGAATGACCATGAGCAGTATCTATAACTAAAGCATCAACACCTGCATTTACAAGAGCTTCTACTCTTTCAAAAGTATCTGCACCCGTTCCCACTGAAGCTGCAACAAGAAGTCTTCCTTGATCATCCTTTGCTGAATTTGGATATTTAACAACTTTTTCTATATCCTTAATAGTTATTAAGCCTGTTAAAATTCCTTTTTCATTTACAAGAGGTAATTTTTCTATTTTATGATTTCTTAAAATTTTCGTAGCATCATCTAAAGTAGTATGAGAAGGAGCTGTCACTAAATTTTCTTTTGTCATCACAGAATCAATTTTAACTGAATAATCTTCTAAAAACCTTAAATCTCTATTAGTCAAAATTCCAACTAATTTTTTTTCCTCCATTGAATTTACAATAGGAACACCGGAAATTCTATATTTTCTCATCAAATCTTCAGCTTCTTGAACTTTATGTTCCGGAGTTAAGAAAAACGGGTCATTTATAACTCCACTTTCTGAACGTTTAACTTTTCTAACTTCTTCAGCTTGAAGTTCAATCGGCATATTTTTATGTATTACGCCAAGTCCACCTTCTCTTGCCATTGCAATAGCCATCTTATGTTCTGTTACAGTATCCATTGCAGCTGAAATAATAGGAATATTTAGTTTGATTTTCTTTGTAAGCTGTGATGTTAAATTTACATCCTTTGGTAGAACTTCACTCTTTGCCGGAATTAAAAGTACATCATCAAATGTTAAGCCTTCTTTTTGGAATTTTGTTTCCCACATAATATTTTCTCCTCCTAAATTAAATTATTTACTTTAAACATATTTTTAAAAAAACTTAATTATTATCACAATAAAGTTTATCAAAAAATATATTAACATATATTATACAACAATTTCTAAAAAAATCAATTAAAAATATTAAAAAATAAAAGATTTCACAAAAACTTTTTTAAAAATATTCCTGTGCTTTAAAAATGTAAAAATATATAGCTCAAATTCATGTTAAAAATTCATACTATTTTTTTCTCTGCTATGCTTCATTTGATGTGAAATATAGTGAAAAAATACTTTTAAATATAAAAATTTAATAAATTTTGAAATTTTTTCGAATAAATTTCAAAAAAAAGCTAAAAAATTAATAAAAGGTATTGAAATTTTTTTAAAACTACACTATAATTTAAGTATACTATAATATTATAGTATATATCCAATGGAACAGTACATAATTGGATGTGTTGTTATAGTAAAAATTTTAGGAGGTATATTAGAATGAGAGTAGAAAAAGGATTACTTTATACTGAAGATCATGATTGGGTAAAAGTTGAAGGAAATGTAGTAACAGTTGGACTAGCTGATTATGCACAAGATCACTTAGGAGACATTGTTTATGTTGAACTTCCAGAAGTTGATGATGAAGTTGAAGCAGGTGATTCTTTAGCATCTGTTGAATCTGTAAAGGCTGCAAGTGATATTAATGCTCCTGTTTCAGGAAAAGTTATTGAAGTAAATGAATTATTAGACGATGAGCCAGGTGAAATTAACAAAGATTGTTATGCTGCATGGGTTTGCAAAATTGAAATGACTAATCCAGCTGAATTAGAAAAATTAACTAATGACGCTGATTATGAAGCATCATTATAATAATTTCTTAAAATTATTTTTTAATAAATGCCACTTGTGTGGCATTTATTTTTTTGATAAGGAGGTTTTATGGTAGATAATTCCAGAAATAAAAATTTAAAATTAGGTATTATTTTTATGATTATTTCTACACTTGGTTTTAGTTTTATGCAGATTTTCGTAAAGCTAACATCAGGTAAATTTACACTTATGCAACAAGTTTTTATGAGAAATTTTGTAATGTTAATTATTTGTGCTACATATATAATGATGAGGGGTAGCAGTTTTTTCGGAGAAAAAAGAAATAGAAAATTACTTCTTATGAGATCTACTTTTGGATATATGGGAGTAATTTTTAATTTTTATGCTATAAATCATATGGTTGTTGCAGATGCAGGTATATTACAAAGAACTAGCCCGATTTTTGTGGTTTTAATTGCCTGTTTTTTATTTAAAGAAAAATTTACTTTAGAAAGATTTTTAACTTTAACATTTTCTTTTATTGGAGCCATTTTTGTAGTAAGACCACAATTTAATTCCAGATTATTTCCTGCAATGGTTGCGATGAGTTCTGCACTTAGTGCATCTATAGCTTATATGTGTGTATCAAAAATAGGGAAAACTGAAAAAACGGAGACTATAATTTTTTTATTTTCGTTATTTTCAACTATTTGTAGTTTTCCTTTTATTTTTAATAATTTAAGTATTCCTGATTTGAAGATGTTTATATATTTAATTTTAATTGGGGTTGCATCAGCAGTGGGACAGTTCGGGTTGACTATTAGTTATCAATATGCAAATGCTTCTGATGTAAGTATATTTAATTATTTAGGAATTGTATTTGTTGTTATTTTAGGAAAAGTAATACTTAATGAGTCGGTAAGTATGTATAGTTTAATTGGAATTGCACTCATTTTTTCCATGTCATTGATGTCATATATAGTAAATTCACGAAAGAATATAGAGAAAAAACTATAAAAAATAGCAAATATTACATTTTTTTAATATTTTTTAGTTTTTTCGTGGGAAAACAGGTCATTTTTTGTAACCATTCTGTAACCTTTGAAAACTAGGGAACTAAAATCCGTAAAAGATTACAAAAATGTTACAAACACTTATTTTGGATTAAAAATATTGTTAAATTTGTAGAATTTTAAAAAAAGTTTTTTGAAAATTTGCAATTTTGTTGACGGCTTTAGAGAAAATCATTATAATGCTATTGTCAGCGCATAGCTGATTAATTTAATTAAGGAGTGATTATTTGAAAAGAGCAATATTTAGAAGTGTTTTAGCATGTTTGTGTGTTTATGCTACATTTTCTGGATTTTCATCTAAATCACTTGCAGACGAAAAGGTAAAAGGATTTGTAATCTCATCAGAGTCCGAAACCAAAACTATTGAAAAAGTAAATAACAGAATTATAGATAACACTAATGGTAGTGTATCTAAAATTTCTTATGTAGTTAATATAAATGATAAAATTAGCTTCAGTTTGGCAGGTTTACTTTCATTAAATAAGGGCGGAGTTGTTATTCCAGTTAAGGATAACAATATTGATGACGTTTCGAAAGCTATTTTGAAAAATAGCGAGCAAGTGTATGTCGTTGGAGATAAAAGTTCAATTTCAGATGATATTTTAAGTGATTTAGACATCAAATTTGAAAGAATTGGTTCTGACAATCCTTCAGAAACGAATTATCATGTAAATAAGTTTTTAGATAATCGTGATCTTTTGGTTGTTGATTCAAGAAATGATTCTGATATTTTAGGGGCTATTCATTATGCACGAATTTATAATATGAATTTGTACATTTATGATTCAACTAAAGAAATTGATGAAAATCTAGTTTCAGAAGTTAAAAATGAAAGAAAAATTTACTTCTACGATGGAGTGAATTCTATTTCAGAAGACTTAAAAGCTAAAATATATAGTTTATCTAAAAAAGATAAAAAAGAAATAAAGAGTTATTCGTTGGATGGAAAAGATTTATTAAAAACATTCAAAGATAGATTTTCATTAAGAAAAAATGATAATGTTGTTTTATCAGAAAATAAAAATTTAACAGATATGTTAAGTTCATATATTTTAGCTGATAAGAGTGGATATAATTATTTGTTAATGGATTCAAATTCTATGAACTTAGATGTTGAAAAACTTGTTAAAGAATCTGATGCAAAAAACTTACATTATGTATCAACTGATGAATTGGGAAAATATGTAAATTTCAGATCGTTGTTGTCATCAATAAATAAAGAAGAAGTTACAGGATTTGAAGTTAATGAAACTAAAGGAGAAATCACAGTATCAGATTCAAACACTGACAAAAAAGGTGAAAATGCAGTTTCAGAAAAAGTTACAGTAAAATCTAATGAAAAAATAGTTGATGGAAAAGTTGTTCCGAAAGAAGAAAAAAAGGTAGATAAAAAAACTACTACTGAAAGTTCAAATACTGAACCATCTAGCAATAAAAGTAGTGATGGAAGTTTTGATTATAGTAAAGTTTTAACGATGAATGCTACAGCGTATACTAATGATCCATCAGAAAATGGTGGTTATGGCACAACTAGATTGGGAACTCCTCTTAGATATGGAGTAGTCGCAGTTGACCCTAAGGTAATTCCTTTGGGAACAAAATTATATATTGAGGGATATGGTTATGCTGTTGCAGAAGATACAGGTGGAGCTATAAAGGGAAATAGAATTGACCTTTGCTTTACAAGTAGATCTCAAGCTGCAAGATTTGGAAGAAGAAATGTAAAAGTTTATATTTTAAAATAATGATTAAAAAGGAGAGTTAAACTTAATTCTTCTTTTTTTTATGAATTTTTTATAATTAGTGATATAATAATGAAAATGTTATATAAAAATTTTTTTATTAAAATACGATTGAATTTACATAATGTAAAATTATTTTAACAGTATTATAAATATTTTATAGTCAAATAAATTGTATTAATAACGCAATTGAATATGCGAATAAGAACAATATAATTGTAAAAATAATAGTTGGAGGAAATTAAAAATGATAGTAAAAGCATTTATATCAGTTTATTTAGGGGATAATATACTAATTATACCAAATATAAGTGATGAAACCGGTTTAAGAAGAAGTCAATATCAGGATAAGATTTATTCATATACAATGTCTAATACAGAATTTGGAAAAGAAATATTATCTAAACTTGAATATTCAGAAAATTCAAAATGTAAAAATTCTAAAAAATATTTTTGGACAGTAACAGGAATTAAATCTTATTCTACATTTGGTAAAAAATATAAATTAATACATATTTTTGAGTATGATGATAAAATCGAGATAGAAGTTTGGTATTTTAATGGAAAATTTTATGAGTCAAGTAAAAATCCAGAAGAAACTGTTGAACTAACATTACCAATCAATCCGGAAGTTTTGGGAGAAACCGTACGCAACTTAGCATTAAACTCTAAGGATATAGATTTTGAAAATAATTTTAAGAATGGTGGTTTTGAAACAGCAGATGATTCAAAAGTTAGTTATAAACTACTTCCTGATGAATATATAGATATAGAAGATGGACATACAGATGCTTATCAAATATATATTCACGAAGAATATGAAAATAACTATATAGGATTTATGATAGACACTGCATATGAAAGTTTTTCAAGTGAAGATATAAAAAAAACATGGACAAGATGGCATAGGGATTTGAAATCTTTTAAGTATAAAGAGATTGACAACAAAGAATACTATGCAGAAGTTTCTGGAAAAAATAAAAAGATAGAAAAACATTCATACTTATATAAAGATGGAGAAGAAGTATTAGAGCTTACATTTGAAATTGATTTAGTAAATACTCCATTAGATTTGCAAGAAAAAATAAAGAAAGATTTTAAAAAATTTGTTAAGTCGGTTAAAGTAGTTAATAAATAACAATAGTAATGAAGTTTTTACATTTGAAAAATTATGAAGAGAAGGAGTTTAATGATTTCTTCTCTTTTAGTATATAGAACATTTTTAGAATAATAACATAAAAATTTAGTTGAACTTATTGAAAGAATATACTCATCTATAGTATAATATAGTTGAATGATTGAAAAATTGTTCAAAAAAATTTTAAAAAATATGAAAAAGGAGATGTGTTATGGCAGGACAAATTAGAGTATCACCAGAAACTTTGCAAATGCGTGCTCGTGAATATGGAAAGGCTTCAAATGATATCACGACAATTTTAAACAATTTACAACGTTTACAAGATATGCTTCGTAGTGAATGGGAAGGACAGGCATTTCAAGGATTCGATAATCAATTTAATGAACTTAAACCTAAAGTTCAAAATTTTGCAGAATTGATGCAACAAATTAATAACCAACTTGATAAGACTGCTCAAGCGATGCAACAAAATGATCAAGCGTTATCACGAAATTTTGGACTTAAGTAGTTTAAAAAATAAGTGGAGAAGGTTGAGGAGTATTCCTCAACCTCTTTTAACTATAAGGGATGAATAGGGGGAATAGTGGTGGATAAAAAAATATTGGTAAGACTAGGTGGACTTCTGCTTATATTCGTATTAATTATTTCATTTTTTGGTATTATTAAACCTAGTTTTATAGATAATAAGGATTCCAACCAAAATAAAAATACAAATTTATTGAAAATAGCGATAGTTAATGAAGACAATGGTACTAAATATAATGGAGAGACAGTTAATATCGCAAATACATTAATTAAGTCATTTATAAAAAGTTCTGACTATAATGTTGAAGAAGTTACAAGAAATATTGCAGAAAAAGGACTTGAAAATAACACATACCAATTAATGATTATTTTACCTAGCAAATTTTCAGAAGAAAGTTTGGCATTAGAATCAGTTAATCCAACAAAGGTTAACTTTCAATATAAAATAAAAACAGATAAACCTGTTATTTCTAGACAAGCTGAACAAGCTGTTACAATGCTTAAAAGCAAGTTTAATAAGGATTTAATTCGTGTATATTTTTCAAGTATTATTGGAAATTTACAATCATCACAGGATTATGTATCAGACATTGTTGAAAATAATGGGCTTGTTTTAAACACATATAAGACAAAACTTTTAGATCCTTTAAATTCTTATTCTAAATCTTTTGAAGGTTTAGGTACTAATTCAAATAATCTATTAAGTAATTATTCTTTATTTGACAAATTGTTAAATCAATCTAATGAGTCATTTTCTTCAATTATAAATACAAATAAAACTTATGATGAAGAAATACAAAGAATTAAACTTTTACAAGAAGGTTGGACAAAATCTGTTACTGATCGTGAACATAATTTGAAAGCTTACGATGAGTCATTTTCTAAGTTAAGTGTTTATGAACAGTTAAGTAAATTAAAGAAAGTTAATGAACATATTTCTAATAATTTTATAAATTCAAGTGTATGGAAAGAAACAGTAGAAAGAGCTAACAAATTTAATGAACAATTAAAAGGTTTGGTTCAAAAACTTAAGAGTTTAAATGGCGAGATTGATAATACTTTAGATAAATATGATAAGACAATTGCTAATGCAGTTGAAGAGTCTATAAAAAAGGTAGAAGGTAAATTGCTTGACTCTGGAAAAGTAGATATGACTTTGGGATTATATCTTAAAAATTTAAGAAATAAAATGATATCAAAAATAGATGATACTCTTTATAAGAATACCTACTATACAGATGAAGCAATAAATAAACTAGGACTTCCAGAAGAGGATACTAAGTATTTAAAAAATATTAATTCTTTTATAAAATGGTATGTAAAATCAAATGGGAAAAAAGATCCTATATTTAAAAACAGTACAAATATTGGAAAATATCTGATGGATTTAAGAGATGATGCAATCAATACTTTATCAGAAAACAAAGTATTATCTTTTAGAGATATAAAAGGAAAGATTTCTAAATTGTATATTACTGTTCCTAAAAATTATACTTTAAATGTAAAAAATTATTCAGCTAAAAAAGTAGATGATACAACATATGAGATTTCTGTTCCAAATGATGTAGGTACTTCAGTTGATATCTCATATAACTTAAGTGTAGCAGATAAATCTAAAATTGGATTATTGGAATCAGCATCTTTAAAAGGAGAATTAATAACTCAAGAGAATGTTGAAGTGCTAACTGGCAAAGAAGAATTAACTACTAAGAAAGAAAAGAAAACAATTCAGATTAATCCACAAAAGAATATTGAGGTTGAAGTTGAAACTAAGACTATTAAACCCCAAACTAATTCTAAAATTATAGAAAGAAAATATAATGTGTCAGATGATATATCACCATTTAAATCTTATGATAATAAAGCTTCAATAAATGCTTTTTTTAAGGATATAAAGGGATATTTAGGATTATCTTCTCTTGCAAATGCATTTTATGATATTGATCTTCATAAGGGATTTGTAAAAAATGATGAAAATTCATTACTTAAACAAGCTGATATAAAATCACTTAAGACAATAATCATTTCTTTGATTAAGGAAAGTACAATTAATGCTTTAAAATCGGATTTAAAGATTTCTGATAAAGAAATATCTGAGTTTGAGAAAAAAACTATTAATGGCAAAGAATTAGCAGATAGTATAGAATCTTTAAAAAAAGATACAGAAGATTTAATGACAAATTTAAAGTCAGTATTAGTTGAGACTGAAAAAGTTCATAATTCTCTTTTAAATAAGCCGGCTTTTACTGAAAGTGAAAAGAAAGATAATACCGATTTAGTTAATGTAGCAATGGAGATGAATAAGGATTTATCAACATTAATTACAGCAAGTAGAACTTTAATGGACAATACAAAAGCTAATCAGGCTATTTCTAAAGATATAGAAAATACTGTTGAAAAGTTAAATAAAGATGTAGATAATTTAGAAAAGGAAGGTAAATCTCTATCTACTAAAGTGTCTGAGCTTGGTGAAGTTATGAGCAAAGAATATAGCTCCAACGAAGAATTTTTAAAATCTTTTGCATCGGTTTTGAGCAATACAAAAGTAGGTAATAAGAAAAATGAGGCAGTTTATGAATATCTGTCTAATCCAGTAAATGCTTCAAAAATTAAGGATTTAGTGGACGCAAATTTGGATAAGGAAAATATAAGAAAACAAGATAATAGTTTAGGACTTATTATAATCTTAATGAGTTACTTAGTAGGGCTTTCAATTACTTATCTTCTACAACATTCAAATATTGCAATGTTACAAAGACAGTTACAAATTTATAAAAGAATTCAGTTCAGAAATTCAATTGCTCCAATGATGTTTTTGACAATTTTTGCCGGCATAGCAGGAATTATTATTGGAATGATGTCGTCTTATAAATTAGGTATGAATTTTAATGGCTCTTTTATGCTTAGTCTAAGTATTATAGCAATTCTACTTATATTTACTTATGGGACAAATATAATATTATCAAAGCTTAAAAGTTTTGGATTTGTGTTATGTGTTATGATATTGTTATTATATATCCTTTCATCAAATCAATTACTTGAAGATAATATGAATTTTGCTAGAATGATAACAATGTTTTCACCTTTGAACTACAGTGAAAATGCTATAAGTGGATTTATTAGTAGATCAGGTAGAAATACATTAGTTTTATTGACTTTATGGATAATCGGAATTACCTTAGGTTTCTTAAATATTTTAATATATCGTACTTTAAAGGAGGACAAGGAAATTGTATAAAAAGACTATAAGTCTTATACTAGGGATTTTTTTGTCCTTAGTACTTTCATTTTCAATTGTAAAAGCAAGTGAAGACGGAAAATTAAAAATAGACATGGAAATTCATAAAGAAAAAACATCTAAAGGTATTAACTACTTTGAACAAGATACTGAGTTATCAAAACTATTTTTAGTAGATACAAATGACAATGTTAATAAAGAGAAAGGAAAATTTAAAGCTGGGGAGAATGTGGATAAAAATGAATTATTTACTAGTAAAGTTACTCAGGATTCTTTTGTTCAATCAACTAGATTGCTATTATTTAATTCTAAATTAAATATAAAACCGGCAGTAAATTATCAAATGTCAATTCATGAAAATAAAAACTATATCTCTTGGCAAGCAGTAGTTGTATTGAGTATAGGAGTTATAATTATGATTTTCTCTGTTTATCAAGTTTTTTCAAAAAAGAAAGGAAATTCTAATGGAAAGATATATTAATATAAGCCTAGATTTAAAACCGATTATAAGTAAACAGCTTGATTTTAGAATACCTTCATCGATGAAATTAAAAGAAATATTACAAATAATTTCAGATTCATATCAGCTGGAAATCAGTTTTGATAATCCAAGTATGAGAATAGTTCAAACAGGGAAAATATTGTTAAGTACAAGCACCTTTGAAAGCTTAAAAGATGGAATGTTAATAAAATTAGAAACAATATAGGAAGAGTGTTAAGATGGCAATAGAAAATAAAAAAATGATATTATTAGAAGATATAAAAGGAAATCGAGAAATAGCTTATGCTTTACTTGAAGCTTCTCATCCTCTATTTTCAAACTATAAAATTACAATTGTTGATGAAAGTCTATTATTGGAAAATGAGATAGAGCTTGGGGACTATGATTGGGACAAATTTAAAGATTTGACTACTGAAGAAAAATTACGTAATTTAATTAGTATTGGATTATTGTATGATGAATTAAAAAATTCTAAATATACTTATGAATTGACTCCAGATAATTTAATATTTACAATTAATGGTTCCGTAAAAATACTAAATAGAGGGATAAAAGGTCAAATTATACCTTATGAAAATATTAGCAATGAAGATTTTTTAAATTCTTATAAATGTATGATTATTTCACTTTTGGATTTAAAAACTTACTATGAAGCTTTGAAAAATGGAAAACTACAATTTTATAAAGGAAATCTATTTTGTGAAAATATAAGACAAGCTGAAACTATAGATGAAGTCTTGAAATTGTTAAAAGAGAGATATTTAAATGAAAAGCAAGAAAATCAAGAAGAGTATTACAGGGTAAATAAAAAATCTTTTAAAAAATGGAAAATATCTTCTATAGTTTTTATTTTAACTACTGTTAGTTTAATTATAGCATTGTTATATTTATCATTTTTTTCTTTGCGAATACAAAATAACATTTCATCAATGAGATTATCATTTATTCAAAAAGATTATTCAAATGTAATAAGTTTGTCAAAAAACCAGAATAGTAAATCTTTATCTCAAGAAGATAAATATATTGTTGCTTATTCTGTAATTATGACAGAACCTTTAAACGATAAACAAAAAAATGAACTAAGTAATATTTCCATGAAGTCAAATGAAGAATATTTACGTTATTGGGTGCTTATTGGACAAGCTAATATAGATGAAGCAATAAATGTTGCAAGTTTCTTAGATGATCCACAGTTGATTATGTATGGAATTACTAAAAAAATTGATGAAATTAAAAGCAATCCAAAATTAAGTGCGGAAGAACGAACAGAAAAAATAAATGGATATAAAACTAAACTTGAAGAATTAAAAAAGAAATATTTGGTTCCTTCATCTGACGAAAATAAAAATAATAAGAAATCTGATGGAAATAAAAATAATGAGGAACCTAAAGATGCTAAAAATTAAGGAGGATAATAATGGTAATATATTTAATATATAAAGATAATTCTTATCCTCTTTACAGTGAATCTCAATATAGGTTAGGTCAAAATGAATTTTGTGATATTATTCTTCCCTTAGATGAGGAAGTTATATTACGAGTAGAAGATGATAAGGTATATTTGTTGGATGAAGAATATACAAGTGGATTATATGATATTGTTCTATACAATAACACTTCTATTAAATTACTTATTTTAAAGGAAAATAGATTGTTATTTAAGCCAAAAGATATTCTTTATATATCTGGAAGTAAAGATGCCACAATTCAACTTGAAGGAATTGAAGAGGATATATTATTCAATTTTAAAGATGAAAATTTCATAGAAATTATAAGTGAAAATTCGTTTTTTTTAAATGGACATAGAGCGAATGATATAAAAAAATTTATCGAAAATGATATTATTTTATTTGAGAAAGGATTTGTAATTTCGATAGGTAGAGATTTCATTGATATAGCTTCTAATTTTGAAATCCAAACAAATTTATTACCTTATTTTGAAAATGCAGAAGAAGATAGAGGAAGGGACTTTCATAGGTCTCCACGTATAATTTTAAGAGAACCTGAGTCTAAAGTTACAATTGCTCAGGCACCCGTTGATGATGAATCTTCAAGACAATCGCTTATAAAATTAATTATAACTCCTTTAGCAATGGTTATATTTACAGTAATTATATACTTAATATCGAAAAGCAATGTTATGATTTTTATGATGATGGGAATGTCTTTAATTACAATTGGAACATCAGTACATTCTTACTTTTCTGATAAAAAAACTTTTTCTGTAAAGAAAGAGGAAAAGTTAAAGGCTTATTTAGAGTATTTGGACACTAAGTATAAAGAATTATCAGCATGTAAAGATGAGCAAATACAAGCTCTTACTTACCATTATCCAAATACTGATAAAATTATTGATATGGCTAAAAAAATTGATAGAAGAATTTATGAAAAAATACCAAATGATTTTGATTTTTTAACTTATAGACTTGGAACAGGAGAGGTAAAAGCCAGTTTTCAGATTAATTATACAGAAGCTGAACTTACTAAATATAATAAAGAAGCTGGAGATAAAGTAAAAGAACTACTTAATTATTACCAAACAATAGACGATGTACCTATTCATAATGTGATTGAAGCTCCTATTGGATATATAGGAAATAGAAAAGTGGTCATTGAACAGTTACAACAGCTTATGATACAAATATCAGCTTTTCATAGCTATCATGATATAGAATTTATTCCTATCTTTAGGGAAGATGAATTTGAAGATTGGAATTGGAGTAGATGGTTACCTCATACAAAACTAAAAGCATTTAACTGTAGAAGTTTTATCTATAATCAAAAAACTAGAGATCAGATTTTAACTTCACTTTATCAGATTATTAAAGATAGAAAACATGATTACGAAAAGGACAATGGAAAAGAAAAAAGCTATTTTCCTAAATATATATTCTTAATTACAGATTTGAGTTTTTTATTAGATCATAATATAATGGAATATATAAATGAAGATTTATCACATTTAGGGATTTATTATATTTTTGCTGAAGAAGTTATTGAAAGTCTTTCTGAACATGTAAAAACAGTTGTAGATTATAGAGGAGATAAAAAAGCTAAATTAATTTTACAAAATGGTGAATTTATGAATCAAGATTTTTGCCCACTTGCTAAGATTAGTTTATCAGAAAAAGAAAATTTTGCAAGATATATGGCAGGGATAAATCATATACAAACTCTTAGAAATTCAATACCTGATAGTATTACTTTTCTAGAGATGTATGGTGTCAGTCATGTTGAAGAATTGAAATTACTTGATCGTTGGAGCAAAAATGAAACATATCAGACTATGGAGGTCCCTTTGGGTGTTCGTGGGAGAGATGATATTTTGTACTTAAATATTCACGAAAAAGCTCATGGTCCACATGGTCTTATTGCGGGAACTACAGGTTCAGGAAAATCAGAGTTGGTTCAATCATATATATTATCTCTTGCAGTAAATTATCATCCTTATGAAGTTGCATTCTTGCTTATTGACTATAAAGGTGGAGGTATGGCTAATTTATTTGCTGATTTGCCACATGTGGTCGGAACTATTACAAATTTAGATGGCAATCAAGCAAATAGGGCTTTAATTTCAATAAAAGCAGAGCTTAAAAAACGTCAACGTATTTTCTTAGAAAATAATGTTAATCATATAAATCAATATATGAAACTTTTTAAAGAGGGTAAAGTTACAGAACCTTTACCACATCTTTTAATTATAAGTGATGAATTTGCAGAGTTAAAAGCAAATCAACCTGATTTTATGGATGAATTAGTATCTACTGCTCGTATTGGACGTTCTCTTGGTGTTAAACTTATTTTGGCAACACAAAAGCCAAGTGGAGTAGTAAATGATCAAATATGGTCTAACTCTAAATTTAAAATTGCACTAAAAGTACAAGATGTAGCTGATTCAAGAGAGGTAATAAAAACTCCAGATGCTGCAGAAATTACTCAAACTGGTCGAGCATATCTTCAAGTTGGTAATAATGAGATTTATGAGTTGTTTCAAAGTGCATGGTCCGGAGCAGAATATAATCCTGATGGCGAAAAAAATGCCTATAAAGAAAAGACTATTTACGAAATTACTAACAATGGACAATATTTTCCAATTAATAAGGATTTAAGTGGTTTATCTGCTACAAAAGAAGTAAAATCTATACCTACAGAATTGGATGCAATTGTAGAAAATGCTCATAAAACTTTTGAATCTTTGAATATTTCAAAAGTTGCAAGTCCTTGGTTACCACCTTTAGCAGATAAAGTTTATGCGAAAGATTTACAATCAATAGACTTTAAAGACTATTGGGAAAAACAAGATGATGATATGGATATACTTGTAGGTTATCAAGATTTACCTGAAAATCAAGAACAGTCCCCACTTTATTTTAATATAGATAGGACAGGACATATTTTATTGGTTGGTAGTCCAGGATTTGGTAAGTCAACATTTTTAAGGACATTTGCAGTTGATATAATGCGTAAAAAAACACCTGCAGAAGCACATTTTTACCTTTATGATTTTGGGGCGAATGGGTTAGTTTCTTTATCAGATTTTCCGCATGTAGCTGATTATTTTATTTTGGATGAAAATGAAAAAATATTAAAATCTCTTAGAAGATTAAATAAAATGGTAAAAGAAAGAAAAAAAGCATTATCAAGCATAAAGGCTACAAACTTAAAACAATATAATGAACTTTCTAAGGATAAATTTCCTTCAGTATTTTTATTTATTGATGGTTTTGACGGAGTTACAGATTCACCTTTTGGAGATAGACTTTATAATGTTTTAAATGTTATTGCACGTGATGGAGCATCAATTGGAATTTATCTTGTTGTAACCTTATCTAGACTAAATGCTATGAGATTACAGTTACAGACTAATTTTAAAACTAAAATCTCACTCTTCTTATTTGATAATAGTGATTTGTCAGGAGTGGTTGGGCGAAGTAATATTTTCTTAGATGAAATTAAAGGTCGAGCAATTACAAAATTTGATAGTATTATTTCTTTTCAAGTAGTATTACCTTATGAAAGTGAAGAGTATAGTGATTATATTAAGTCCATTAATAAAGAAGTTAAAGATATGAAATCTGTATATACAGGAACTCTACCAGAAAAGATACCTATGCTACCGGATGTAGTTACGACTGAGTATTTATCATCAGACTTTTCAACTGATAATTTTGTATTTGGGTTGGAAAAAGAATTTGTTAAACCAGCATTTTTCAGCTTTAATAAAGCAATTTTAATGGCAGCTGAGGGAAGTGTTTTTATAAATAATTACTATAAAATATTAGACTATAATTTGAAACATTTAGAAAATCAATATAATATGGTAATTTTAGACTTTAATAGAAAAGTTCCTGAAAATCTATTTAAAGGAGCTAATAGATTTGCCGATGTTTCTGAAATATCTGATGTACTTAAAACAATTATTGAAGATTTAAAAGATCGTATAAATCAAAAAGAAGTTGATTACAAAAAATGGTTAATTTTAATTCCAGAAATTTCACCACTTGTAATGTCATCGGGTATTAATGAAAATGACTTTAAATTATTGGTAACAGAAGGATATAAATATGGAGTAACACCAATTTTTGTTGGAGAATATCTAGATCTTGTAAATAATACCTTTGATACTTATGTAAGTATAATAAGAAAATTTGTTAATCAAGTTTTTCTTGGTATTCGTATAAGTGACCAAGTTCATACCAGATATCCATTTATAAATAATGAACCTGCTTTAAAACTAAATCAAGGTTATATTTTATATCCGGATAAGTATGAATTAATTCAATTAACGGAAATTTATGACGATTAATATTCATCAATTTAATATAAATTAATTGTTGAATGTTAAATTTGTTCATATAAATAAAAAATATTAGGAGGGATTTTATGTCTAAAGTAAAATTATTGCCAATTGGAAGTATTGTAATTTTAAAAGGGAGTACAAAAAAAATGATGCTCATTGCACGTATGATTGCAGTTCCTGTTGAAGGAGTTGTTTATCGCTTTGATTACGGAGCTTGTCTTTATCCAGAAGGATTAGTAGGAGATAATTTGATTTATTTTAATGACGAAGATGTTTTAAAAGTAATTCATGAGGGATATAGTGATGAAGATAATGAAATTATGTTGGAGAATATTTCTAATGTAATAGAAAATACTGATTTACCAAAAGGAAAAGTATCAGAATTAATTAAAAATCAAGAATAGAGGAAAATTTTATGAAAAGTGTAGAAGCACAAATATATGATTTACAATCTAGGATAGATACTTATAACAATACTTTGAATTCAGCTTATTCAGCTGTTCAAACTATGGAAGATAAAATTGAGAGATTAAAAGAAACGAAAAAAACTGTAATAGTAATTCAAAGAAATATTAATGATATTAATCGTTCACTGTATGGTAAAAATAATCAACCTAATTGGGAAGGAAATGAAAAGAAAAAATTTGATAAAGATTTTTTTGATTTTACTAAAGATTATTATAAATTCCAAAACGAATTAAATCAATATCATGACTTAATTTGTGATGAAATTACTCGATTAGAGAATAGTATGAATGAACAAAATGGAATTATAGGTTGGTGTAAAAGAGGCATTAACAGTATTGGAAATGAATTAAATAAATTATTTCATACTAAGGAGGGTTATTAATGTACAGTGTTATACAATTGCATAATACATTATTTCTTAATCATATTTCAGCTTTAAAAAGTATTAATTCAGAATTTTCTAATGCTAAAACTAAGTTTTATAATTATAAATCTAATTCTGTTGTATTGGATTCGTATAAAGAACATTTTTCAGAACTTTCTGCTCTTATTAATTCCTATTCTTCTTTTTTAGAAAAAGATATAGAGTTGATAAGAAAATCCGGAGAAGAAATCTTTAATTTAGATTCTGATATTGGAAATAAGTTTAATCAAATTACAGGTGAATAGGGGGATATTGAAGTGGAATATAAAATTCATTTTGAAGATATAGCCAATGTTCAAAGAGAACTCTCCAATTCTATAGCAATTTGGAACAACTCAATAAATAATCTTTTAAAAGCAATTAAAAATTTTTCTGATGACTCTTCTCTTAAGGGAGAGACAATGGATAGCATTAAAGTATATCTATGTGAAGTTCATGGAACTTTGTTAGTTTCAATGCAAAATTTAATTCAGGATTATGCTTATTCTTACTTGTTATATAAAGATGGATACTATAATATAGATAGTGATTCTAAAGCAAAGCTCTCTGAACAAACTTTTGTAAACTTAAGGAATGAATTGTCCTATTCTAGAAGTAATTTTGCAAATCAGATAGATTTACTAGTAGCAACAAAAAATAAAGTTTCTGACTTAATAAGTTACAGTGGAAATAGTCATGATACTATGATTTCTAATTATAATTTTTTAATTAGTGGGTTAGACACTCTTAATAGCAGAATAGTTTCATATGAGAAATTGCATCAATCACAAGATTTAAAGCTTTTTAAGGAGTTATTGGTATCTACAAGAAATTTCATGGAAAACTATAGCAATAAAGCTCGTGACATAAGCACCTACCAATCAGGAGATTTAGCTAAAATAGACTTTGCAAAAGACTTGGCTGTTGCTTTTGATAATTCTAATAGATATCTTTCCAATAGGAAAAATATAATAGAAGAGGCAGACAAAAGAGACAAAGTTAGATGGGAACAAATTTTCGCAAAAGAGAGAAGAAATAAAGGTATAAAAAACTTAATTGTCGGAGGACTTACACTTTTAGTTGGAACAGCAGCAATAGTAGCAACAGGAGGATCAGCAATACCATTAGTAGCTTTTGCTGGGAAAATATGTGGAACAGGAACAGTAGCATATTCAGTATCTAATATGACAGAAGCTGGTCAAGATGTAATTTATGGCTCTTTAGGAGATAACAAAACAGGTGCTATTAATCCTATAAGAGATACTGTATTTTTAGGAAATGATAAATTGTACCATGGATTAGGACAGATTTTTACAACAGGTTCATCAATACTTATACCAATAGGAAAAACAAATAGTATTGTTAAAGGAGGTTTTCAATTTTTAGCAGGAAGTGCAGGAGCATGGGTAGGAGGAAAAGTTGGCTATTATGGACTGAAACAACTTGGATTTTCAGAAGAAAATGCTCGTATTGGACAGGTTTTATTTTCTATATATGCAGGATACAAAGCTTCACAAATTGCTGGTAAATTTACTTTGAATAAAACTTTCAAATTTGATGATGAAATAATAGTTGAAAAGTATGGAATTTTAAGAAAAAACAAGGAAATTTCAGGACAAACTCATCATTTAAATCAAGACGCAGCATTTAAAGGTGTAATTCCTTCTGAGGAGGGATTATCCATTAAATTAGAAGGGAATATTCTAACAGATATAGATAGTCCACATTACAGGGCTCATGAAATTATGGAAAAGTTTTGGGATAAATATAGAAATGTTAAGTGCTTAAATAAACAATATCCAACAATCGCAGAGCACAACTGTGCATTGAAAGAGTCTTTATTGCATGCTGGTTTGACTAAACGGCAAGTAAAACAAATAATGTTGAAAGTAATAGAGCAACAACAAGAGTATGGTTTAACATTAGACAGTTTTGTTCCTAGGATTCCCGGAAAAATATATCTTCCTAAATAAGAGAGGTGATTTAAAGTGAAAATAAGAGATAATGTTATTGAAAAAATAAGAAATATTGAATTTTTAAAGGACAATAGAAGTACTAATATTCCAATTATTTTATTGAATGATATTGAAACTGCTGAAAATAATATTAATAGTATAAGTTGGGGAAATTATTTTCTAGAAAAGCGAGGAGATTTTACAGTATATTTATTTAAAAATGAACCAGATATTTTTAAAGAGTGGAATAATTTAGCAGAAGATGCTAATAATAGAATTGGAGCTTTTATTGAAGAAAAATTATATAATTTGGTTGAAAATAAAAAAATATCTAAATCTATGGTTCCTAAAATATTATATGATATGGTTACTTTATCAATTTACTTATCATTAAAGCAAGAAAAAGCAAATATAGAGTCAGTTTTTTTGAATGAGTTATATGAATTATATCAGTCTGGATATATTCCATGTGGACGTTCAAGAGGAAAGTACAAAGTGTTATAAGGAGAAACAATGGAAATACAAGTAGATAAAACATTAAAAATGGTTGATAAAATAGTTAATAGTATAACAGTAGATTTAAATGATGAAATGCAAAGACAAATTCTTTCGGGATATATTTTTGGAGTATTAAATGGATTAGCTTATGAAGAGTCTGTATCTGCACTGGATGTTAAAGCAATTATGATTCGTATTGCTATTGAAAAGTTAAATTATGAGACAAAAGTAGCTACAGAATTGGTTGATTTTTTAATCGAATCAACTAGGAAAGAATTTCATCCTACAATGAATGCTATCATTCATAGAGGTATTTCAGCATATTATTTGTATTTAGAAGAAAAATCTGATGATATAAAGAAAGACTTTGATGATATTATTACTGTTATAAAATCTTCATAAAGTGATTATAATATGCAACATAGTCAAGTAAATGGACACAATTTTACAATAAGATTTTTGGGAAAGACAGATTTAAACCTGCCTTTCCA
>NZ_JAYKBQ010000017.1:0-26904 GCF_035282425.1 Parvimonas sp. M20
ATTTTTTTGTTTTAATAATTATACAGGATATTCTCTTTTTTTTGTACCCTTGGTCTCACATCAATTGTATCATAACAGGGTTTCTTATTTAAAAAGATATTAAAATTAGACTAACACCTTATTTTGTGATAAAATAATTAAGTTATATGGAGGCTTATTATGAAATGTTGTAACAATAAAAAAGCAATAGATAATCTATATAAAAATATTGCTGTTAAAGATAGATTAAGAGAAAGCGAAGATAGTAAAGAACTTGAAAAGAAAATAGCTCTAAGCTTAGGCTATACTTTAGAAGATTTAGAAAATGGGGCAAATTTAGGCTTGGGTTGTGGAAATCCAATTGAAAATGCAAATTTAAAATCCGGAGAATCAGTTTTAGACTTAGGTTGTGGAAAGGGAATGGATGTTTTTAAGGCTTGTAAAATAGTTGGAAAAGAAGGCTTTGTTATTGGAGTTGACAGACTACCAGAGATGGTTGAAAGAGCAAATTATATAAGAAGTAAAAAGGGATTTTTAAATACAGATTTTAGAGTATCTGATATAGACGATTTAAAAGTAGATAATGATACAGTTGACTGTGTAATTTCAAATTGTGTTATAAATTTATGCGAAGATAAGGAAAAAGTTTATTCTGAAATTTTTAGAGTTTTAAAACCCGGCGGAAGAATTTCAATTTCGGATATTGTCCAATTTAATGAATTGCCAACTTGGGTTAAAGATGAACCGATTTTTCATGTAACTTGAGTTGCAGGCTCAATAACTTCGGAGAAGTTGAAGAATATTTTGAAAAATGTTGGATTTGAGCTTTATACAATAATTGAAGAAGAGTTAACTGAAGAATACCTTGCAAAATGGGGACATAAAATAGATTTAAAGAAATATATAAGACGAGGTAAGATTTTAGCTTTTAAGCCAAAAAATTAGGAGAGAGTAATGGAAAAATTATATTCATCAATTTTTATGATTGCTTTAACTTTTATAATTATATATTTTATTTCTAAAAAATATGATTTAGATAGAAATCAAAAATTAATATTCTGGTTATTTGTTCTTTTTTGGAGTGGAATAACAGTTGTAAGAGCTTATAGAAAGCTCTATGCTATAAGTCCCATGGAAGAGGGAGGACTTGGCTTTTCAATTGTTTTAGCTGCACAGATAACTTCCGCATATGGACTTATAAGTTGCTTTATAAGATTACCTATTTTTATACTGAGTGATATTTTTAATAGAAAAAAAATCTTTATTCAAATTGCACTTTTCATTTTGACATTAGCATCTTTAATGGTAGTTTTAAAACCAAGCTATAATTCTCTTTATTTTTCATCAATAGCTATGGGAATATGTGCATCGATGCTTGCAGTCTTTAATGTTTTATTTTCAGAGACTTTTTCTAAGGAAAAAGCTGCAATTTCAGCGTCGATTTTATCAATAGCACCGCTTTTAGCAGAATTTATAGCAGCTCCAATACAGTATTTGTCAACTTATGGTACATATAAGAATTTTAAATTACTTTGGACACTTTCTGCTACAATTTCAATTGTAGCTTTGATATTAACTTTTTTTGTTAAAGATGTTTCATATTCTGCAAAGAGATTTAGTTTTGAAAAAGTAAAGAAAGTTTTTGAATTTAAAGGCTATTTATATATCTGCTTTATTGCAATCTTAGTTTCATTTATAAAATTTTCGACATCAGGTGCAAATATGATTGCTTATGCAAAAGTTAATTTGAATATGCCTCCGATATTTCTAGCATATATTGACGTTTTATTTGCTTTTCCACAACTTATAGCAAGTGTACTAGCAGGAACTTATTTTGCCAAGAAAATAGGGATTGAAAAAACTTTAATCCTTGGTTTAGTTTCAAATCTAATTTTTTATATAATTATTTTATTAACTAATTCATATATCTCTGCATTTTTTGGATATATTTTTAATGGCTTTGGCTACGGAATTGCTTATACTTGCTTAATTTCAATGGCTATGCAATATTTTGAAAAGGAAGATAGAAATGTAAGTATGGGGATTTTTCAGTTGTTCTTTGCTATGGGAGTATATTTTGGAGACAGAGTTTATCTATGGATTTCAACGTTAATTCCAGAAGGAATTTTAGGTTTTGAGCAAAATAAATCAATTTATCTGATTGTAATTATAATAACAATATTAAGTATAATAATGGCACAATTTAAAATAAAAGAAGGCATTTAAAAAGCAATGTATTTTTTTGTGTCGATTATTAAAAGTATAAGTAAAGATGAATAGTGCATAAATACATTGTTTTTTTATTACAATTGATGATTTTTTTTTTTGTTTATGATATAATGATTGTAATTGTGTGTAAGCATGAATAAATTTTGAAATTAAGCAGGAGATCAAATGGGTAATTATTTTGGAACAGATGGAGTGCGAGGAGTTTATGGAGAAAATTTAACTGATGAACTAGCTTATAAACTTGGGAAATCTGTTGGATATATTTTAAAAGAGAAAGAAGAAAAACTATTTATAATTGGTAGAGATACTAGAGAAAGTGGGAAAAGTCTTGAAAACAGTTTAGCTAAAGGCCTTTTGGAAATGGGCTTTAATGTAGTTAGTATTGGAATTGCTCCAACGCCTACAGTTGCTTATTTAATTAAGTATTTTAAGGCAGTAGGAGGAGCAGTTATTTCTGCATCTCATAATCCTTTTAAATATAATGGAATAAAGATTTTTAATGAAGACGGATTTAAGCTTTCGGATGAAATTGAATATAAAGTTGAAAATATTTTAGATGATGAAAATTTTGATTTTGGAGAAATTCAAGAGGGAATTTTCACAGAGGAAAAAGAAGCAGTTTCTATTTATGCAGATTATTTGAAATCAAGAGTAGATGCTGATTTTTCAAATTTAAAAATAGCTGTAGATTTTGGAAATGGTGCAAGTTATAAAATTGCAAGAAAATTATTTGAAGAGTTAGGAATGGAAGTTATTTCTTTAAATACTACACCTGATGGGAAAAATATTAACTTAAATTGTGGCAGTACTAATATGGAAATAATAAGAAAAGCTGTTTTGGAAAATGATGTTGATATGGGATTTTCCTTTGATGGAGATGCTGATAGATGTTTAGCTGTTGATGAAAAGGGAAATATTATGGACGGAGATCATATTTTAGCAGCAATGGCTAAGTCATATAAAGAAAAAGATGAACTTACAAATAATGCTGTTGTTGGAACTGTTATGAGTAATATTGGATTAAAAAAATATTTGGATTCAATAGATGTAAAATTTGTTGCAGCAAAAGTTGGGGACAGATTTGTCCTTGAACAGATGCTTGAGCATGACTATATTTTAGGAGCTGAGCAATCTGGACATGTGATTTTCTTAGATGATAGTACAACGGGAGATGGAACTTTTACAGCTTTAAAGATTTGTGAATTAGTTGCAAGTAGTATAAATAATTTATCATATTTTAATGAGCTTATGATTTCATATCCACAAGTTTTAGTAAACGCAAAAGTTAAGCTTGAAAATAGAAATGCTTATTCACAAGACAAGGAAATAGTTGAAGAAATAAAGAAAATTGAAGAAAAGTTTTTAGGAAATGGAAGAGTTTTGATAAGACCTTCTGGAACTGAACCTTTAGTCAGAGTTATGATTGAGGGAGAAAATCAAGAAGAATTAGAAGTAGAAGCTAGAAAACTTGCCAAATTTATTGAAGAGAGGTTAGGATAATATGAAAGAAAGACTGATAGTTGCTGACAGTTGTTGTGATTTAACAGATGAAATGAAAAGTAAACTAGATATTGAGTTAGTTCCTTTGACATTACAACTGGATGATGTTGATTATTTAGATGATGAGAATTTAGATATAGATAAATACATGGAAAATATGAGAAAAGCAAATTCTGTAAAAACAGCTGCACCATCTCCGAAACTTTTTATGGATAAATTTGAAGAGGCAAAAGAAGTTTTTTGCATAACTTTGTCTGGGAAATTAAGTGCAACATATTCAAATGCTTGTTTAGCAAAAACTATGGTTCTTGAAAAGGGTGAAAGGTTAATTCATGTTTTTGATACTAAAGTTGCAGCCGCAGGAGAAACATTGGTTGCATTAAAAATACAGGAATATATCAATCAAAAAATGTCATTTCAAGAAATTGTTGATAATGTAACAAAATATATTTCAGAAATGAAGCTATTTTTTGTTTTGGAAAATTTTGATAATTTAATTAAAAATGGAAGAATTTCTAAATTTAAAGCTATGATTGCATCTGCATTTTCCATAAAACCTGTTATGTATGGAGTTGATGGAGAGATAGATGTTTATAAAAAAGTTAGAGGATTAAAAAAGGCATATAATGAGCTTGTTGATGCAATAGCAGAAAATAGTTCTAATATTGAAGAAAAAATATTGGTAATAACTCATTGTAATTGTTTGGACAGAGCAAAAGAAATAAAGGATAAAGTTGTCGAAAGATATAACTTTAAAGATGTTTTGATTGTTCCTGCAAGAGGATTATCTTCTACTTATGAAAATGATGGTGGAATAATTATCAGTTATTAGTGAGGTAATTTTGAATAAAAGAGTTATTTTAGGAATGAGTGGCGGGGTCGACAGTTGTGTTGCCTGCCATTTGTTATTGGAAGAAGGTTATGAAGTAATTGGAGTTACTATGAATTTAGTACCTAAAGGACATCTTTATGATGAAGAAAAAGGCTGTTGTTCTTTATCTTCTGTTATGGATGCAAAAATTGTTGCTGAAGCTATGGGAGTAAAGCATTATACAATGAGCTTTAGGGAAGAATTTGATAGAAAAGTAATTGAAAATTTTGTAAGAGAGTACTCTCTTGGTTACACTCCGAATCCTTGTGTTGCTTGTAACAAATACATTAAATTTAATAGCTTTGTAGAAAAAATAAAGCCACTAAAAGCTGATTTTATTTCTACTGGACATTATGCAAAAGTTGAATTTGATAAAAATTATAATAGATACTTATTAAAAAGAGCTAAAGACTCTAAAAAAGATCAAACTTATTTTTTATACAATACAAGTCAAGAAGTTTTGTCAAAGACTTTATTTCCACTTGCAGATTTAGAAAAGGAAGAAGTAAGACAAATTGCTAAAGATGAAAATATTTTGACTTATTCAAAAAAAGATAGTGAAGAAATTTGTTTTGTTCAAAATAGAGATCATGGTCTTTTTATTAAACAAAGAAATCCTGAATTGATTAAAGAAGGATACTTTATTGATGAAAATGGAAATAAACTAGGAAAGCATAATGGCATAGTCTATTATACTATTGGTCAAAGAAAAGGTCTTGGAATTGCATTGGGTAAAAGAGTTTTTGTTTCAAAAATAAATGCAAAGGATAATACTGTTACTTTATCGGATGAAAATACTCTTTACAAAGATAAAATAAAGATAAGAGAAGAGAATTTTATACCATTTGATAAATTAGAAAATCCGTTGGAAGTTAGTGTAAAAGTAAGACATGGTCAAAATGAAACTAAGGGTTTATTATTCTATAAAAATAATGAGTTATTTGTAGAATTTGAAAAACCAGTAAGAGCACCCAACAAAGGACAATCAGCTGTATTTTATTTGAATGATATTGTCGTTGGTGGTGGAATAATAGAAGAAGTATATTAAAAAGAAGTTGCAAATTGCAACTTCTTTTTTATGGATTATTATGTTGATCATTATTACCACCATTATTTGTATCTGGAGAATTGGTTGAATTATCATTTGGATCTTTTGGATCTACTATTTCAGATACCTCTTTAGGAGGTGGAGTTATAAAATCTTCAGGAGCATAATTGGTTTTACCGGGCTTATAAGCACTTGGTTTTATATAGAATTTTTTGTTTTCTATATATTGGGGTGCTGTTGAAGCTGTTGCCAATTTTCCATTTCTTTTATCTATTTTATAATAAATAAAATATAATTCTTCATATTTTGTAGGCTCAGTACCTTTTACAAAGTATTCATAAACTGCATTTGCCGAGCCCTCTGAAGCTAATAACCCTGACTTGATTGAAACGTATTTTTTTATTACATTTTCAGGTGGTGGATCAAATTTCCTAGCTTGCTTTCCTTCTAAAACTATTTTATTAACTTTTCCCCAAAGAGTAGCAGCCATAGAGTTATTATTATTAAGTTCTATGTTTTGGTTGTCAAATCCAATCCAAGTCCCAATTGTATAATAAGGTGAAAACCCGACAAACCAAGAATCTCTAAGGTCACTTGTAGTACCAGTTTTACCAGCAACTTCTATATTCGGGTGTTTAGCTCCTTGTGCCATAGCATTTGGGACACCCTTAAGAATATCTTTCATAATGAAGGCATTCTCTTTGGAAGTAACTTCTCTTTGTTTTTGGTCTGGCTCTAAAATAACTTTTCCTGTTGAGTCGACTACTTTTGTAAATGAAATAGGTTCACGGTACTTTCCATCATTAGCAATTGCTGCATAAGCTGCTGTCATTTTTAAGTTAGTCATACCTTTTGTCATACCACCTAAAGCCATACTTGATAAGTTTTCATCATTATATTCTATATTTTCTGACCTTGAAACATAAGTATCATCTAATTCGTTGTCTTCATTAATCAATCCAAATTTTTTCAAATACTCTTTTGATTTTTCCAGACCAATTTTTTCTAATGTTTTAACCGCATTAACATTTATAGATTGAACAATACTTTCTCTTAATGTTTGTAATCCTCTATAACCATTATACCAGTTCTTTGGCCAAAGCTCTTTTTTGTCGTTATAATGTGGAGAATCTTCTATTCCAGTAGCTGCAGTAAATCCATTATCTAATGCAGCTGTATAAACCCCAATAGGTTTCATTGTAGAACCTGGTTGTCTTGGAACTCTATAAGCTCTATTTAAAGGACGACCTGTCGTTTCTCTACCACCAACCATTGCAATCAGTTGTCCAGTTGTATGGTCAATTACAACTGATGATGATTGAGGTTGTACAGTTCCTTGTTCATCTATTTGGAAATATTTGGAATTTAAAAGTAAATTTCCATTTTTGTCTATACTGTAAAAATCTTTATAATTTTCAAAGAAAGATGCTGAAATTTTTACAGATTTTTCTCCTTCAACAGTTGTACTATTCTCAGGAAGTTGAAAACTTCCAATTCCATGAGTAACTAGATTGTTTTGATTATTAACAGTATAAAAACTAGATATCGACAATACATTTTGATACATGGAAATTCTAGGACTCTTTATTTCCAAAGATTGATCTTCTTTTACAGAAAATTCTCCCTTAGGAATGATTATATTATTATTTCCATCTAAAATATTAGATTTCTTATATAAAATAACTTTTCCTTTTGAATCAGTAATATTATTCGATTTATCTCGTTTAAATGATGCAAATGCTGGACCGCCTTTCTTTGGAGCATTCATAGCATTTGCAAAATCACTATAAAGTTTTTCTATATTTTTCTGAATAGTTTGATCCATCGTTGAATGAATTGTAAGTCCACCGTTATAAATTTTATTCCAAGCTTCTTCCTTTGTATAGTTGTACTTTTTCATTAATTTTTCTGCAACTTGATATTTAACATATTCAGTGAAATAAGTTGATACTTCTCTTTCAAAACCCTTATTAGGCTTTATAGCTGCAAATACATCTTCCTTAAGGGCATTATCATACTCTTCTTTAGTTATTTTTTTAAGTTCATACATTTTCTTCAAAACATATTTTTGTCTATCTAAAACCTTAGGATTATATACTGCTTTATATACTTGACCGCCAATATTTAGATCTTTTATAACAGAAGATTCGTCATCTACATTTTCAGGCCTTATAGTCTTATATAGAGAATAATTTGTAGGACTTTGTACAATAGCAGCAAGAAGTGCAGATTCTGCAATAGTTAAATCTTTTACATCTTTTGAAAAATATCCTTGACTTGCCGATTGAACACCATAGGAATGTTGACCCAAGAAAACTCTATTTAAGTAAGCTTCAAGAACACCCTCTCTTTTTAAACTATCTGTAATTTTTATGGCAAGATAGGCTTCTTTCAACTTTCTTTCTATTTTCTTTTCACTGGAAAGATATAAGTTTCTAGCCAATTGTTGAGCGATTGTTGAACCACCTCTAAGCCTACCTCTTGCAGTATCAAAAAGACTTTTTGCTATTCCGATAGGGTCAACCCCCTTATGTGAATAAAATCTTTCATCTTCAATAGAAATAAAAGCATTTATTAAATGTTCAGGAACATCCTTTAGTTTTACTATGGTTCTATTTTCTAAGTTTTCTATTTTTTCAACCACATTTTCATTTCTATCTAATATTTTTGATGATTGAATCATAAGTTCATTTATATTTGACGTATCAACAACAGGAGCCTCTTTCATAATGTCTAAAAATGTTGTTGCAAAAATACCTGTGATTCCAGCGCCAAGCATAAGAATTGTCAATATAGTAATACTAAAAATTTTAAAAAATGGTTTTAATAAACTTTTTTTCTCTTTTTTAGATTGAAATTGAGCACTGTTAATCTTTTTTTCCTTTTTAGGTTGATATTGAGTACTGTTTACCTTTTTCTCCTTTTTAGGTTGATATTGTACACTATTTATCTTCTTCCCTTTTTTGGGATTAGGATGTGCACCTTTAATTTTTTTCTCTGACATAAAAACCTCCTCAAAGAATAATCATTTTGATTTTTATATAAATTGATTTTATCTTGTTTTTCAAAATAATATTAATATAGCTTTACAACAAGGCATAAAACTACATTAATTATACCATAAAATTAAAATAATATAAAATTTTTAATTTTTTTAACTTTTATATTGTAAAAATAGAACTGTAGGTTTTGTAATATATTTATAGATTATCGTTGTAAATTCAATAATTATATGCTATAATTGAGTTAATAAAAGTATCAAAAAGAATAAAAATCTAATTTGAGTAAAAGGAGAAAGTTGTGGAATATCAAGAATACAAGAAAAAATATGAAAACATGAAAATAAAATATAAAAAATTATATGAAGAAATAGGAGAAGGTAAAGAGAAAGAAAAAGAGATATATGAGCAAGAAACAAAGGATAGATTAGAATTAGTAAAAAATATGGAAGAAAATAATGATTATAATAGAACAGGAGAATTGTACAGATTTTATATTAATCTTATAAAGGATGAATTTTATCATCGCTTTTATAAAGACATGAATTGGAGACTTACAAGAAAGGTTTTATATCATATAGATGAATACTTAAAAAAAGATTTTTATAATCTAGAAATGCATTTAACCTATCTGACTGTAGCGGATTTTAGTTATTTTTATGAGGTAGAATATAGAAGGTGTAATGAATTGGTTAAAAATCCGATTTTAAAAAACATAGCAAGACTACAATTGTATTATCCAATGAGACAGTTTTATGCATTGGCAACAGGTGAAACTGAAGAGGAACGTGAAGGGCTTAGAGAATTGGAAGAGTTAAGAAAAGAATATGAAGATCCTAACAGAAAAACATATGATATGATTTGTAAAGAAACAGAAAAAGAGATAGAAGAAAGAAATTTAAGAAAAA
The DNA here is from genome assembly GCF_035282425.1 of Parvimonas sp. M20. NCBI lineage: Bacteria > Bacillati > Bacillota > Tissierellia > Tissierellales > Peptoniphilaceae > Parvimonas > Parvimonas sp. M20. Next base: position 9,535 of record NZ_JAYKBQ010000017.1, read on the forward strand.
ATTGGTAGATTTGATAATAGAAAGTTTCATTGAGAGGTATTTATATGAATTATTTAAATCTACAGAGATATAAGAATGAAGATTGAAAAAACTGAAATAAAATAATTCTAAACTAAAATAAGATAGTATGTAGTAGGGAGTAAGTTATGGAATATCAAGAATACAATAAAAAATATGAGAACATAAAAATAAAATATAGAAAATTATATGAAGAAATAGGAAAAGGTAAAGAGAAAGAAAAAGAGATATATGAGCAAGAAACAAAGGATAGGTTAGAATTAGTAAAAAATATGGAAGAAAATAATGATTATAATAGAACAGGAGAATTGTACAGATTTTATATTAGTCTTATAAAGGACGAATTTTATCATCGCTTTTATAAAGACATGAATTGGAGACTTACAAGAAAGGTTTTATATCATATAGATGAATACTTAAAAAAAGATTTTTATAACCTAGAAATGTATTTAATCTATCTAACTGTGGCGGAACTAAGTTACTTTTATGAGGTAAAATATATAAGGTGTAAGGAATTATTGAAAGATTCTGTTCTTAAAAATTATGCAAATCTATATTTAGCAATGGAAGCAGGATGCTATTTTTGTGAGGGAATAATCGAAAAAGAGGAACTACAGAAGCTTGAAACTTACAAAGAAAAATATTTTGCAGATTATGGTGATAAAATATATGAGAAAGTTTATGAAGCGACTAAAAGAGAGATAGAAGAAAGAAACTTAAGAAGAGATTGGTAGATTTATAATAGGAAATTTCATTAAGAGGTATTTATATGAATTATTTAAATCCACAGAGATATAAGAATGGGGATTGAAAAAACTGAAATAAAATAGTTCTAAACTAAAATAAGATAGTGTAGAGTAGGGAGTAAGTTATGGAATATCAAGAATACAAGAAGAAATATGAAAACATGAAAATAAAATATAGAAAATTATATGAAGAAATAGGAGAAGGTAAAGAGAAAGAAAAAGAAAAAGAGATATATGAGCAAGAAACAAAGGATAGATTAGAATTAGTAAAAAATATGGAAGAAAATAATGATTATAATAGAACAGGAGAATTGTACAGATTTTATATTAATCTTATATATGATGAATTTTATCATCGTTTTTGCAAAGATATGAATTGGAGACTTACAAGAAAGGTTTTATATCATATAGATGAATACTTAAAAAAAGATTTTTATAACCTAGAAATGTATTTAACCTATCTAACTGTAGCAGATTTAAGCTATTTTTACAGTGTAGAATGTGAAAAGTATAAAGAATGGGCTAAAGATTCTGTTCTTAAAAATTATGCAAATCTATATTTAGCGATGGAAGCAGAACATTTTTTTTGTGAAGGAATAATTGAGGAAGAGGAACTACAAAAACTTGAAACTTACAAAGAAAGATATATTGCAGATTATGGTGATAAAATATATGAGAAAGTTTATGAAGCGACTAAAAGCGAGATAGAAGAAAGAAACTTAAGAAGAGATTGGTAGATTTATAATAGAAAATTTCATTAAGAGGTATTTATATGAATTATTTAAATCCACAGAGATATAAGAACGGAGATTGAAAGAACTGAAGTAAAATAATTCTAAACTAAAATAAGATAGTATATAGTAGGGAGTAAGTTATGGAATATAAAGAATACAAGAAAAAATATGAAAATATAGAAGGTAAATTTAAAAAGTTATTTGAAGAAGTAGGAGAAGATAAAGAAAAACGAAAGGTAGTGATAGAAAAAAAGATAAAAGAAAAAATTGAACTTGTAAAAATAATGGAAAAAAATGATGATTATAACAGAACTGGAAAGTTAAGCAGACTTTATATTAATCTTAGGTTCAGTGTGTTTGTTTGGAATTATGTTAATTTTAGCGACAATAATCTTTCCAATTATAATTGTGGTTATATGAATAAATGTATCTACAGTAATAACAGAATTTGTTGTAATGACAATTCAGAGACTTCATTCTTATACAATAGTATATCAATTATAGATAAATACTTAAAAAAGGATTTCTATAATCTTGATATGCAAATAAAATATTTACTTTTAGTAGTACTTGATAGCGAATATGGATATTTTGATTATCAAGGAGAATATAAAAGATGTGTAGAGCTTTTAAAAGATTCGATATTTGAAAAGTTTGCGAGACAATGGTTTGAAATGGATGCTGATAATTTTTATTTAAGCAATGGAATTAAGAAAGAAGGAATTGAAGATTTTATAAATCTAAAAAATGAGGAAATTTCAAGCTCTGAGGAAGATATGTATATGGAAATATATAACGAAGTTGAAAGAGAGATAGAAGAAAGAAATTTAAGAAGAGATTGGTAGGTTATTTTAGTTATAGTTTTAAAATTTAATATTTTTTAAAATATTAAATGGGATATAAATTTTAAAAATAATGAAATGATTTGAAATTATTAATATTTTAATAACAAAGATGAATTACAAAAAATAAAAGTCTTTCTATCAATGAAAAAATTTAAAAAAATATTGATTTTTTGTTATTTTTATGATATACTACTTGTTGTGTTACCGCACGGATTAGGTTTTTAAAGCATAGCACCTAATTTCGGCGAGACTTAAGAATGAGGAGGTGCACTATGTACGCAATAATTGAAACTGGTGGTAAACAATACCAAGTTGAAGAAGGACAAAGCATTTTTGTTGAAAAATTAAATGTTGAAGAAGGTTCTAAAGTATCTTTTGATAAAGTTCTTTTAGTTTCTAAAGATGGAGATATTAAAGTTGGTTCTCCATTGGTTGAAGGAGCTAAGGTTGAAGGAACTGTTGAAAGACATGGAAGAGGAAAGAAAGTTATAATTTTCAAGTTCAAAGCTAAGAAAAATTATAGAAAGAAAAAAGGACATCGTCAACCATTTACAAAAGTTAAGATTGAAAGTATTGCATTTTAATGACTGATATTTATATTTTTAAGAAGAAAGATTTATATTACGGATTTGAAATGGATGGACACGCTGACTTTAGTAAAGAGAATGATATTCTCTGTGCGTCATTATCCGTTTTATCAATAAATGTACCAAATTCTATTGAAAAGATTTGTTTCATAGACCCTAAGTATATGGATATAGATGTAGGAGATGGATATTTAAAGATGATGATAGATATTGAAAGTTTAGATGAAGCTAAGGTTAGAGATGTTCAGACAATAATAAAAACTTTTGAAGTTGGCATTATATCATTGAAAGAAAAATATAATAAATATATTGAGATTTATTATAAGGAGGTGTAGAGTATGTTAAAAATGAATTTACAACTTTTTTCTAGTAAAAAAGGTTTAGGTAGTACTAAGAACGGTCGTGATAGTAGAGCTAAAAGATTAGGCACTAAAAGAGGGGATGGACAATTCGTTCTTGCAGGAAATATTTTAGTTAGACAACGTGGAACAAAAATACACCCAGGAGTAAATGTTGGTAAGGGTGGAGATGATACACTTTTTGCTAAAGTTTCTGGTGTTGTAAGATTTGAGAGAAAAGGTAGAGATAAAAAACAAGTTTCTATTTATCCAGTATAATAATAAGCTCCTTTAGAGGAGCTTATTTTTTTAAATAACAAAATATGTTAAAATATATTAAGAAAGTGGAGGTGAATTTATGGAAAGACCTTTAGTTTGTGTAGTTGGACGACCAAATGTTGGGAAATCAACACTTTTTAATAAACTTATAAATAAAAGAATTGCTATTACTGAAGATACTCCAGGTGTTACAAGAGATAGATTATATCAAGATGCCGAATGGCAAAATAAACATTTTATTCTTTGCGATACAGGAGGACTTGAGCCTAATAGTGATGATATTATTTTACAAAAGATTAAAGCTCAAGCAGATGTTGCAATGGAAAATGCTGATGTAATTTTATTTGTAGTGGATGGGAAAAGTGGCTTAATGGATGAAGATAGAGAAATTTCAAACTATTTAAGAAGAACTAAAAAGCCAGTTGTTCTAGCTGTAAATAAAGTTGATACTCATAAAATGCCTGCAGAAGTTTACGAGTTTTACGAACTTGGTTTTGAAAATTTGAATATTATATCTGCGACTCAAGGTTTCGGACTTGGAGATTTGCTTGATGAAATTATTAAAGAATTTCCTGAAAATAAATATACAGGTGAAGAAGATGAAGTAACAAAAATTGCATTAATTGGGAAACCTAATGTAGGTAAGAGCTCTTTAATGAATAAAATTCTTGGGGAAGAAAGAATGATTGTTTCTGATATTGCGGGAACTACAAGAGATTCTATAGATTCTAGAGTTGAAATTGATGGGAAAACTTACATTTTCACTGATACTGCGGGGCTAAGAAGAAAAAAGAATATAACTGAAAACTTGGAAAGATATAGTGTAGTAAGAACTTTAAATGCAGTTGAAAGATCAGATATTGCAATTCTTTTGATTGATGCTACAGAAGGTGTTACGGAACAGGATACAAAAGTTATTGGTTTTGCTAAAGAACAGAATAAATCTTTAATTATCGCAGTTAATAAATGGGATTTAATCGTTAAAGACAATAAAACTTATAAAGCTTTTGAAGATGATATAAGAACTAAATTAAGCTTTGTTCCATATGCACAACTTGTTTTTATTTCAGTTAAAACAGGGCAAAGAATTGATAAATTATTTGATGCTATAAGAATTGCAGATGAAAATTATAGTACAAGAATTTCAACTGGAATTTTAAATGATATTATAAATGATGCAGTTGTTCATAATTCACCACCTACTGATAAAGGACAAAGACTAAAAATATTTTATGCAAGTCAAGTTTCGGTTAGGCCACCGAAGTTTGTAATATTTGTTAATAAAGTGGAGTTGATGCATTTTTCATATTTGAGATATTTAGAAAATCAAATTAGAAAGAATTTTTCATTTACTTCTTCTCCAATAGTTTTTGAACTTAGAGCAAGGGGAGAAGAAAATGTTTAAATTTATATTTTGTATAATTATTGCTTATTTTTTAGGTAATATATCTGGTGGAATGATTTTTGGAAAGTTGTTATTTAATAAAGATATTAGAGATTATGGAAGTAAAAATGCGGGAACGACGAATGCATTAAGGGTTTTTGGTATTAAGGCGGGAGCTCTAACATTTATTGTTGACCTTTTAAAATCAATTTTAGCTTGTTTTATAGGAATGAAGCTATTAGGATTAAATGGTGTGCTTTTAGCAGGAATTTTTGTTGTTATTGGACATAACTGGCCTATAGTTTTAAATTTTAAAGGTGGAAAGGGTATTGCATCCTCTTTTGGATTTATTATATTTTTAGACTATAAAATTGCAATTGTAGCAATATTGATATTTGTAACAATAGTTATACTTACTAAATATATTTCATTGGCATCAATGCTTACAACAACTTTAGTTTTACCAATATCATATATATTTTTTGTATATAGAAATTTTTATGTTTTATCAACATTTTTTCTTTTAGCAAGTTTAAGTATATATAGACATAAGAGTAATATCGTAAGACTCATAAATGGCAATGAAAATAAAATTAAAATAAAAAAATAATTTTAAAAAAGCAGAAAGTCGAAAGATTTTCTGCTTTTAAATTGTAAAAACATTCTATAAGCATTGATTTTACTATTATTGTGCAAAATAAAAAATTTTTTTATTAAAGTGTTGACAACTATTACTTTTTATGATATACTTTAATTACGATATATCATAAAACGTAATAGAAAGGAGGAAATAATGGGAAGACAAACTAATAGTGGAGCTTTAACAGAATCTGTTTTTTATATTTTACTTCGTCTTCATAACCCAGCTCATGGATATGCTTTAATGAAAGATATTGCAGAGATGACTGATAATAGAGTAAATCTTGGAGCAGGAACACTTTATGGGGCATTAGACACACTACAAAAAAAGAACTGGATTAGACAGTTGGATAATGAACCTCAAGATAGAAAAATAGAATATATTATAACAGATACAGGAAAAAAATATTTTGAGTTAGAACTTATTCGTTTAGAAGAATTATTGAAAAATGCGAGAACAGTAAAGGAGAAAAACAATGAAAACAACAGTTAAAAAAACTTTTTTGGACATTAGTAAAGAAGAAGAATGGTTAAATGAACAGGGAGAAAATGGACTTATGCTTATAGGATATAGCAATGGAAATTATGAATTTGAAGATGTTTCACCTGCTAAGTATCAATATAAGATTGATATTCCAAACTATTCTGGAGAAAAGAAAAAAGAATATCTTAATTTTATAGAACAAAGTGGAATTACTATAGTTGCAGAATATGCAGGAAGAGTATATATGCGAAAAAATAAAGCTTATGGAGAATTAGAGTTATATTCAGATAGTAAAGATATTAATAAACAAGTTAGAAAAAGATATTCAATGTTTATTTCTATTGGAGTTTCACAGTTTGCTATTGGAATTATGTTACTAATTTCAATGTTAAAATATATTAAAGAAAAGAATGCGCCATTTTGGATAACTGCAATTTTCGGAACAATTTTTGTTATTTGTGGTACTGTATTTTTTATCATGGGAATTCTTAAGCAAAGAAAAAATACCATTAAAAAAGAAAAAGTTGATATTTTCGAAGAATAATAGCTGGTGATTTTAGATTATAATAAAAAATTGTATTGACTTATTCAGCTCAAAATAGTAAAATATCTATGTATGTAAAATATGCTTTTTTAAAAATTAGGAGGAAATTAATGAAAATTTTAGTTATTAACTGTGGAAGTTCATCTTTAAAATATCAATTATTTGATATGACTGATGAAAGTGTATTATGTAAGGGATTAGTTGAGAGAATTGGAATTGAAGGTTCAAAATTAACTCACAAAGTTGGAAGTGAAAAATTAGTTGTTGAAGAAGCAATGAAAGATCATACAGCAGCTATCAAACATGTATTTGATGCTTTAGTTCATGAAAAATTTGGAGTTGTTAAGAGCTTGGACGAAGTTAATGCAATTGGACATAGAGTACTTCATGGTGGAGATAAATTAACAGCATCATGTATAATTGATGAAAATGTAAAAGCAAAAGTTAAAGAATTTATTAAATTTGGACCACTACATAACCCAGCAAATTTAATGGGTATTGAAGCTTGTGAAAGCCTAGTTCCTGGAAAACAAAATGTTGCAGTATTCGATACAGCATTCCATCAAACAATGCCAGCAAGAACATTTATGTATGCGATTCCTTATGAATACTATGAAGATTATAGACTTAGAAAATTTGGTTTCCATGGAACAAGCCATAGATATGTAACTTTAAGAACTGCTGAATTGTTAAATACAGATAAGAAAAACTTAAATATTATTACTGTTCACTTAGGAAATGGATCATCAATCGCCGCAATTAAAAACGGAGAATGTTATGATACAACAATGGGATTAACTCCGTTAGAAGGACTTGTAATGGGAACAAGAAGTGGAGATTTAGATCCTACAGTTATGACATTCTTAATGAATGAAAAAGGATATTCAGCTGATGAAATGAATCAAATTTTAAATAAAAAATCTGGAGTTCTTGGAGTTTCAGGATTAAGCTCAGACTTTAGGGACTTAGAAGAAGCAGCAGAAAAAGGAAATGAAAGAGCACAACTTGCTTTAGATATGTTTATCACAAGAGTAAGAAGATATGTTGGTGGTTTTATGGCTGAATTAGGTCATGTAGATGCAATTTCATTTGCTGGTGGTATTGGAGAAAATTCAGCTTCAATGCGTAAATTAATATTAGAAAACATGGAAGAATATGGAATTATTATTGATGATGCTAAAAATGATACAAGAGAAGAATCTGTTATTTCAGCTGATAACTCAAGAGTAAAAGTCTTAGTAGTTCCTACAAATGAAGAATTAATGATTGCAAGAGATACTATGAATTTAGTAAAATAATGTTGACAAATTAATATTTTTGTAGTATAATATTTCTGTTATCCGTTTAAAACGGAGGTATATGTTATAAGAATTCAGAGGAGGTGTTATAATGGCAGTACCTAAGAGAAAAACTTCAAAAGCAAGAAGAGATAAAAGAAGAGCATCTTCATATAGACTACCTAAAGTGGCTCTAGTTAGAGATCCTGAAACTAATGAATTGGTTGTACCTCACAGAGTTAATCCTGACACAGGAATGTATAAAGGAAGAAAAGTATTAGATGTTGAATAAAAAGTAGTTTAAAGGGATTTAGATTTCTAAATCCCTTTAATTATGTATTAAGATATAATAAGATAGAGGGTAATTTTGAAAAAGACAAAAAGTAGAAGACTTATTTTTATAGTAGCAATTTTTGTATTAATTATTTCCTATGTAGTATTTTCATTATATACTAAAAATAAAAATAAAAAGTCGGAAATAGAAAAAGATTTACCTTATAATTTTGAAAATTTATCTTTGCCTGAAGTTACAGATTTTTCAGATATTTTAACGAATTATGCAAAAACTTTGGAAAAAACTCCTATTTATGAAAATGCAAATCTTTCTATTCAAAAAGGTAAAATTGATAAGGAAAAGTATCTTGAAGTTTATGGCTATAAAGATGGAGTAAGTAAAATAAAATATAATGATAATTTTTATTTTGTTAAGAGTAAAAATATTGAAGATGTATCCAAAGATAAAAATTTTAAAGTTATAAAGGGAATACTTTTAGTAAATACTGAATATGGATTGCCAAGTGATTTTAATCCACAAATGGATAAATTTGTTGAAAAGCAATTTGAATTAATGAAAGTAGATGCAAATAGAGAAAAAATAACTCTTAATTTATCTAAAGATTATGTAAGTTATGAAGAGCAAAAAGAAATTCATAAAAATGCACCAAAATCTGATGGAGCCGTTATTTATGCAATGTATGCTGCACCAGGGCATAATGAATCACAAATAGGACAAAGTTTAGATATAATTGGCAAAGATGAAGAAAAAAATTTAACAGAAGCATTTAAAGAAACTGAAGAATTTCACTGGCTTATAAAAAACGCTCATAAATATGGATTTATTCTTCGCTATCCTGAAAATAAGGAAAACTTAACTAATTTTAAGTTCGAGCCTTGGCATTTTCGTTATGTTGGAGTTGAAAACGCAAATAAAATATTAAAAAATAATCTTACATTAGAGGAGTTTTTAAGACTGAATAACTAATATGGAGATATTCTTACAATGGATGTAATTTTTATATGAGATGAGAAAAAGGCAATGTGAACGAAAACACTGCCTTTTTATGATTTATTAAATTTATGCAAAATATAAATTGTAGAAATAATAAATGAATGTATAATTGTTATTTAAAATTTTTTATACTATTTATATATCAATTTTAAAATTATATATTAAGATTAATACCTAAAAAATATCATGAAATAAAGTAATCCTATAACAATTACAAAATAAACAATTCTACTATATATTACAAATTTTCTAAGGGATATGTTTTTTTCTTTTTCTATACTAGGGATGACAAATTTTTTATAAAGGATTTGTATATAAAAAATCATAATCCAAGATAATACAGAAAGAAACCATTCTCTTGATGTCATAATAACACCTCCTAATTTTTATACAATATGTTTCTAAAGTAAGTATATCTGAAATATTTATAACTATCAAGCTTTTCTGTGAAAAAGTTTGTTAAAAATTATAATATCTTGTACAAATTAGAATCCAATCTTTCCACGATGCTTTGCATCGTGCAAGGGTGCCCGAGAACCTTGTTGATTCGCAATAAAAGCAGTAAAATATAAAATTGTTTTACTGCTTTTTTATGTTTAAAAATTTGAATTTACTACGTATTTAACCATAAACAAAGTTTGATTTTCGTTGACTTTTTTATATTAATAATTTATAATTTATATAACGTTATATTTTTTGGAGAACATAGTTATGATTGATAAAAAAGTAAGAATAAAGTTCTTATTTTTAGTAGTTTTTTTAGTTTTAACTTTTATTTTTTCTTTTAGTATTGGTCGATATCCAATCAAATTTTTGGATGTAATAAAAGTGATAACAGATAGATTTTTTTATGGAATAGTTGATAATTCACCTGCAAGTACGGTGATTTGGAATATAAGGATTCCTCGTGTTCTATGTGCAATTTTAGTAGGAGCGGGAATTTCTACTAGTGGAGCATTATATCAAGGACTTTTAAAAAATCCTATGGTTAGTCCTGACATTTTAGGAACAACTCAAGCTGCTGCATTTGGTAGTGCATTTGGAATACTTATGTATTTTAATTTTTTTGAAATAACACTATTATCTTTTAGTTTAGGTATTCTTTCAGTTTTTGTAACTTACACTTTAAGTAAAATTTTTAGAAGTGATAGAATTTTAGGTCTTATTTTGACTGGAATGATGATAGGAAGTTTATTTTCTTCTTTAATTTCCTTTGTAAAACTTGTTGCAGATACAGAGAACCAACTGCCAAGTATAACATATTGGCTTATGGGTTCTTTAGCTTCTGTAAAAATGATAGATTTTAAATTTATATTTTTCCCGATAGTAACAGGTCTTATTGTATCTAATCTTTACAAAATAGAAATAAATATTTTTACAATGGGTGAAGAAGAGGCAAAAACACTTGGACTTAATACTGAAAAAATAAGATTTATTATAATATTTTTTGCAACACTTATGACTGCTTCAAGTGTTGCGGTTACAGGTATAATAGGTTGGATTGGACTTGTAATACCACATTTTTCAAGACTTATTTTTGGGGATGATTATAGATTTGTAATTCCTGCATCTGGACTTTTAGGAGCTAGTTTTTTACTTGTCGTCGATATTTTATGCAGAAATATTACTACATCAGAAATTCCAATTGGAATAGTTACTTCTTTTATCGGAGCTCCAATATTCTTGTATTTGATTTATAAAAAAGGTAGAGATTATGATAGAGGTTAAAAATTTAAATGTTTTTTATGGGAAGAATGAAATATTAAAAGATATTAGTTTTTCATTAAATAAAGGAGAGATAATCTGCATTTTAGGAGAAAATGGAGCTGGAAAATCAACTTTATTAAAATCACTTTTAAAACTTATTCCTATAAAAAATGGAAATGCAATTATTGATGATTTTGATTTAAAAGTATTGGATAGTAAAAAACTTTCAAGATTTATTTCATATATTCCACAAATTCATTTTCCAGCTTTTGACTATAAAGTTATCGATGTCATTTTAATGGGAAATTATTCTAAAAAAGATGGATTTTTCTATAAAACAACTAGGGAAGACTATGAAAAATCTGTTGAAATTTTAAAAACTTTAGGAATTTCTTATTTAAAAGATAAAAATTATAGACAAATTAGTGGAGGAGAAAGACAGCTTGTGCTAATTGCAAGAGCATTGTTACAAGCTAATAACTATATTTTTATGGATGAACCGGTTGCAAACTTAGATTATGGGAATCAACTTAAGATAATGGAGATTTGTAATTCATTGAAGAAAAAAAATATAGGCTTTTTAATTACTACTCATAATCCTAATCACGCTTTAACTTATGCAGATAAAATTTTGATAGTTAAAAAAAATAAGGAAAGTCATTTTGGAGATATCTCCATTTTAAATAAAGAAATTTTAGAGAAACTATATAATGTTCCTATAAATTTGATTGAAACTGAAAGTGGAAAATTTTGTATTCCTGATTATAAGGAGGTTAGACGAGATTATGTTCTGGAATGAGGATAGAATAAAATGGTATTTAGTTGCTTCAGAATATACTAAATATCACGACAATATGACTTTAGAAATAAAAAAAGTCATTCCGAAAGGAGAAAGCCTCATTGATTTTGGTTGTGGATTGGGAATTTTACCCATGAAATTATCTGATTATTTCAGTGATATAGTTGGGGTGGATTATGATGAGAATGTTTTAGAGCTTTTAGAAAAAAGAATTTCTAAAAATAAAATTAAAAATTTTAAAACAATCTGGTCGGACTGCTATAATGGGGAACTTTTAGAAAAAATTGGGAAGAAAGACAATATTTTATTTTCTCATTTTGGGGACATTGAAGATTATTTTTATAATTTTTATAATCTATTTTCCAAAAGAATGATTATAATTCGAAATGATGTCGAAAAAGAGATAGTACATAATCCGAAAAAAAATACGATTCAGGATATTTGTAAATTTTTGAATGATAGAAAAGTATCCTATAAAATTTACAGACAAACTTTTGAATTTGGTCAGCCATTAAAAGATGATGAAGAGGTTATGAAGTATTTAAAAAAATGGTATGGAGAAGAAGGAATTAATTTGATATCTAATGTAAAAGATATAGATTACAGCTACAATGGAGAAGTTTTTACAAAATATTATTGTAAACCTAAAAACACAGCTATTGTGGTAGTGGAAAAGGAGGAAATATGAAAAAGTTTAAAAGAATTTTAGCGTTTTGTTTAGCTTTTGGACTTCTGTTTACTGCTTGTTCAAAGAATACTGAAAAGAAGGAAGAAAAACAACAAACAGAAACAAAAGAAGAAACAAGAGTTTTTAAAGATGACTTAGGTAGAGAAGTTACTTTAAAACAAAACATAACAAGAGTTGCACCATCAGGAAATCCTGCACAAGTTATGTTGCATATTTATGAACCAAAGAAGTTGGTTGGAATTGCATCAAAATTTTCTCAAAGTACTGAAAAGTACATTTCAGAAGATTTAAAAAAATTGCCAGAATTTGGTGCGTTTTATGGTAAAAAAGCCAATCTAAATATGGAAGCAGTTATTAATGCAAAACCTGATGTAATAATTGATATGGGTGAAAAGAAAAAGGGTATTGAAGAAGATTTAAATAAGCTTCAAGAACAATTAAAGATTCCTGTAGTTTTTATAGAATTAACTCTTGATAAACTACCAGAAGCATTTGAAAGACTTGCTGAAGTTTTAGGAAATAAGGAAAGAGGAAAAGAGCTTTCAGATTATATAAAGAAAACATACAAGGAAATTGAAGAAAACAAATCAAAGATAAAAGATGTTAAGAAAGTTTACTATGGTGGAGGAAAAACGGGATTATTTGCAAATGCAAAAGGATCTATCCATGCTGATATTATCGAATTTATTGGTGCTCAAAATCCAATCACTGTAGAAAAAGTTCAAGGTGGTTCAGGAAATGAAATTCCTTTTGAAAAATTATCAGAAGTAAATCCAGATTTCTTAATTTTTGAATCAAAAGAATTGGCTGAGCAAATCAAAGGCGAGGCAACTTTTAAAACTCTAAAAGCTGTAAAAGAAAATAAAGTTTTTTACACTCCTAGTGGCCCTTATAACTTTTTCGGAAGACCACCAGCAGTTAATAGAGTAATTGGAATGAAATGGCTTGGAAATCTAGTTTATCCTGAAATTTATAAATATGATATGGAAAAAGAAGTAAAAGAATTTTATAAGTTATTTTACAATTATGAATTAAAAGATGAAGAAGTAAAACAAATTCTAGGAAAATAGAGAGTTTGATAAGAAAATAGACTGTGCTGATGGCACAGTCTATTTTTATGATAATTTGTCTAATATAAATTTTCTATTACTTCAAAAAATTATCCTCTAAAATTTGACCATTCTTTAATGATAATAATACTTTACTATCATCATCTGGATGTAGTATATTTATCACAAGATCTGCAACAACTTGGCTTATGATATTTGATGAATATACAAAGTTTTCAGAAGCCTTTTTCCAAGTTTTTTTAGCTTCTTGGCTGTTTTTTTCTTTTAAGATATTGCTAAGACCTTCTTTTGATTCACCTTTTAGTTTAATATTTATAGCATCTTGTTCTTCGTTATATTCGACATCTCCCTCGTCCTTCATTTCTTCTTGAAAAACTTCTATAAATCTTGCTAAAAATTCTTTTTTGGTTTGTGATTTAATTTTTTTAATTTCTTTAGCTGTTAAAACTTCAGAAGAAATTTTATCTTCTCCTTCGATTTTTTCTTCATTAATATTTAATTCTTCATTTGCTTTTGTAACTACTCCATTTTTATAAATTAAAGCTACTGTATCAGGTTTTTCAGGATTTAAAAAGTATAATTGAATGTTTGGAAATACTTCATCCATCTCAGTTTTTTTGAGATGTTTTGCCATTTTTTTCAGCTCTTCATCATCATTATTATTTATTGTATTCATTACGGATTGTTTCGTTTCTCCAACCGCAAGAAGAGTTATTGCATCAACATTTATATTATAAGCTATTTCAAATTCTCCATTTGAATTCTTAGATAAAAGCTCCATAAATTTAGACAGAACTTCCTTATGAACTTCTGCCTTTATTTTTTTTATTTCTCTTTCTTTTACTTTTTGAGTAATTTCATCTTTTTGTTCTTCAGTAATTGTTGATTGAGTGCTTTCCTTTTCTTTTGTGTTATTCTCATTCTTTCCACAGCCAACAATAGTTGTTAATACCAATAACATTAGTAATAATTTTTTTCTCATTTTTAATCCCCTAAATTATTATACATTAAATCTGAAGTAAACTACATCTCCATCTTGCATAATATATTCTTTTCCTTCAAGTCTTACAAGACCTTTTTCTCTTGCTGCAACCATACTACCTAGAGAAATTAAATCATCATAATTTACAATTTCAGCTCTGATAAATCCTCTTTGAATATCTGAATGTATTTTTCCTGCGGCATTTACTGCAGTTGTTCCAATTTTAATAGTCCAAGCTCTTGTTTCTTCTGGACCTGCTGTTAAAAAGCTCATAAGACCTAAAAGATTGTAGCTTTCTTTTATTAGCTTTGAAACACCACTTTCAGATATGCCTAAATCATTTAAAAATTCAATTTGTTCATCATCTTCAAGTTCTGAAATTTCTTTTTCTATTTGAGCACTTATTACTACAATTCCTGAATTTTCTTTCTTTGCAAAATCATCTAATACTTTTACATATTCATTGCTTTTTCCTTCATCAAGGATATCATCTTCATTTACATTTGCTACATAAATAATAGGCTTTACACTAAGAAGAGAAAAGTTTTTTAAAATTGCTTTTTCACTATCGTCAAAACTTAAAGATTTAATAGATTTTCCTTCTTCTAAAACAGGTAATATTTTTTCTAAAAGGTCCACTTCCTCTTTAAAACTTTTATTTCCCTTTAGTGATTTTCTAGCTTTTTCTAATCTCTTTTCAACTAGCTCAAGATCTGATAGTATAAGTTCTAAGTTGATAGTTTCAACATCTCTTAGAGGATTAACTTCTCCGTCTACATGGACAATATTTTCATCTTCAAAACATCTTATAACTTCAACAATTGCATCAACTTCTCTAATATGAGATAAGAATTTATTTCCAAGACCTTCACCTTTACTAGCTCCTTTTACAAGACCTGCAATATCATAAAATTCTATAACTGCAGGAATTGTCTTTTTTGAATTGTAAAGTTCTGTCAATTTATTTAATCTTTCATCAGGTACATTTACAAGACCTACATTAGGGTCAATAGTACAGAAAGGGTAATTTGCTGATTCAGCTCCGGCTTTAGTAATTGCATTAAATAATGTACTTTTACCAACATTTGGTAGTCCAACTATTCCTAATTTCATTTATAATCTCCTTTAAAATTTAAAATACACAAGACATATTATATCATAATTCTTCTAATATAATCAATCATAATTTTATGGTAAAAAGTAATATGTTTTAAAGATAATTTTCCTTAAGGCTTGTAATTTGAATGTGATTTCATTTCGTGTTATAATATTAAGAAGATATGAGATACAATAAGAGGAGGGTTTATGCTAGAAGTTAGTGCTGGTGGAGTTGTTATTCATAATGGTGAATTTCTGTTGTTGAAGAAGTTTAGCAATGAATGGGTTTTGCCAAAGGGGAGACTTGAAAATAACGAAACTAAAGAGCTTGCAGCTATTAGAGAAGTTCAAGAAGAATCCGGAATAAAAGCTAAAATTATAAAGTATTTGGGATTTGTAAAATATGATTATCAACATAATGATGGCGAAAAGGTGAAAAAAACAGTTCATTATTTTTATATGGAGCCTGAAGATTTGAATTTACTTCCACAAAGAGAGGAAGGTTTTATAGAAGCAATATTTTTACCATATGATAAAGCTGTGAAATTAGTAAAGCATGATGCCGAGAGAAATATGTTAAAGAGTGCCAACTATTTTTATGAAAAGAGAAAAAGAAAATAATGGCTTTTTCAACAGATTTAAAAAATGAACTTTCAAGAAGAGAAATAGTAGAAAAAGATTCTGCTATTTCTGAGCTTTCTGCTTTTATAAGAACTAATGGAACCATAGTTTTTAGTAACTTTGCTTTTATAATTCGTTTTGAAACTACAAATAATTCAATTATAAGAAGAATTTTTAAACTCTTTAAATTTCTATATTCTTATGATGGGAAAATAATGGTTTCAAAAATTTCAAATTTAAGAAAAAACAATGTATATAAAATTGTAATAGAAGATGAAGAAATTTCAAAAATATTTTTAAAAGATACTTTTTTTTCAGACTTGGATAGTCTTTTTCCAAAAGATGACTTATATGAAGATTCAGCAAAAAGTAAAAATTTTATTAAAAACTTTTTATGCGGAATTTTTTTAGGATCAGGATCAATAGCAAATCCTGACAAGAGTTACCATCTTGAATTTACTCTAAACTCAAATGAATTGGCAAAACTTGTTATAAAATATTTGAAACTATTTGGAATAAAGGCAAAAAGCCTTGAAAAAAAAGGACAATACATTGTATATATAAAAGATAGTACAATGATTTCTGACTTTCTTTCACTTATTGGAACTGTAAATAGCTTATTTAAGTTTGAAGAAACAAAGATGATAAAAGAAATAAAAAATAATACCAACAGACTTACAAATTGTGAAACTGCAAATTTGGATAAAACTTTAAATACTGCGTTTGCACAAATAGATGCAATAAATAAAGTTTATAAAATATATGGGAAAAAGAATTTAGATAAAAATTTACTTGAACTTTGCGAGTTAAGATTAAAAAATCCAACTCTTTCATTAAAAGAGTTAGCTGAAATTTTAAAAATTAGCAAATCGGGAGTAAATCATAGATTTAAAAAAATAATTGATATGGCGAATAAAGTATAATTTATTCGCTTTTTTAGTAAGATAGATAATAATGCCTTTACATCCTATATGTGTATATAATGCTTACATTAATATTTGTTTAGGAGGACTATTTAATGAGAGATAATTTGAAGATTATTTCAAAACTTGATGTGAGCACCTAAATCCAGAAAAATATTAGTAGGTTTTTATTTGTAAAAATATGATATAATGATAGCATATAAAAATATAAGACTTGTTTTTAAATAATTGTATTAATGTAATTGCAACATAGTCAAGTAAATGGACACAATTTTACAATAAGATTTTTGGGAAAGACAGATTTAAACCTGCCTTTCCA
>NZ_JAYKBQ010000018.1:0-25999 GCF_035282425.1 Parvimonas sp. M20
AAGTTCGTCTGCTCTCGCTGACTTTTTGTTACACCTAAATTATTGTTTTTCTTTGTACTCTCAAAGTTTTTATCACTGTTTACTTTTCTTGGTTCATGTCACTTTTGTTGCGACCATAATATTATATCACTTTTGTTTTTGTCTGTCAACACTTTTTTTATCTTTTTATGCTTTCAAACTTCTTTTTTGATATCTTATTATTATATCACTTCTTAAGTGCCTTAACATTATATCAGCCTTTTCCCTTTCAGTCAATACCTTTTTACCATATTTTTAATATCTTTTATTCTTTATTATAATAATAAAATAATTTTTCATAAGAACCTTGTTATTTCACAATAAAAAATCGGAAAGTTTTTTCTTTCCGATTTTTCTATTAATCCCAATTTAATGTTCTTGACACTGCTTTTTTCCAGCCTTTTAGTTTTTCAGACCTAATATCTTCTGACATTTTAGGCTCAAATTTTTTACCAAGTTTCCAAATTTTCTTTATTTCATCTGTACTTTTCCAAAATCCAACAGCAAGTCCAGCAAGAAATGCACAACCCATTGCAGTAGTTTCTAAAACTTCAGGTCTTGTAACCTCTGCATTTAACATATCAGATTGGAATTGTAACAAAAATCCATTAGCACTAGCTCCACCATCAACTTTTAAATTTTGAATTTTGATATTTGTATCTTCTTCAATACAATTAAATACATCCACACATTGATAAGCTATGGACTCGAGCATTGCACGAATTATATGTTCTCTTTTTGTTCCCCTTGTAAGCCCAAAAATAGCCCCTTTAGCATTCATATCCCAATAAGGTGCTCCGAGTCCTGTAAATGCAGGAACGATATAAACACCATCGGTATCATCTACCAAATTTGCATATTGCTCAGACAAACTTGCTTCGTAAAGCAGTCTTAACTCATCTCTAAGCCATTGTATTCCGGCTCCTGCAATGAAGATACTGCCTTCTAAGGCATATGTAACTTCGCCGTTTAATCCCCAGGCTATTGTAGTCAATAATCCATTTTTGGATTTTAAAACTTCTTTTCCTATGTTCATTAAAAGAAAAGCACCCGTTCCGTAAGTTATTTTAGCTTCAGCTTTTTCGAAACAATTTTGTCCAAAAAGTGCAGATTGTTGATCTCCAATTACAGAAGAAATAGGAATTTTAGCTCCCCCAAATGTATATTCATCGGTATATCCATAAATATCACTTGAATCTCTAACTTCGGGTAAGATAGATTTTGGAATATCTAAAATTTTTAAAATGTCTTCATCCCATTGTAGAGTATTTATATTAAACAACATTGTCCTTGAAGCATTTGAATAGTCAGTTATATGCACTTTTCCTCTTGTCAAATTCCAAACTATCCAAGTATCAACTGTCCCGAATAACAATTCTCCATTTTCAGCCTTTTCTCTAGCTCCCTCAACATTATCTAATATCCATTTTATTTTTGTGGCGGAAAAATAAGCATCAAGTTTTAGTCCTGTTTTTTCAAAAATTAAATTTTCATATCCATCTTTTCTTATTTGTTCACAAATTTCAGCAGTCCTTCTACATTGCCAAACAATTGCATTATATATAGGTTTGCCAGTTGACTTCTCCCAGATAATTGTAGTTTCTCTTTGATTTGTAATTCCAATTGCCTTTACTTCAGTAGGCCTTACAAAATTTCTTTCCAAAACTTCTCTACAAACTCCAGATTGGGTTCCCCAAATATCCATCGCATCATGTTCAACCCATCTTGCTTTTGGAAAAATTTGTCTGAACTCCTTTTGAGATACACCTTTTATATTTCCACTATGGTCAAACAAAATAGCTCTTGAACTTGTGGTTCCTTGATCTAATGCCAAAATATATCCGTCCATAAAACCTCCTAAGCTCTTATATCCATACTTAGTATCCATTTGTGATTAGTTAGTGCAAGAACATATTGCAATGTAAAAATCACTGCAATTGAAAGAAGCAAAAAGACACTCGTATAATATCCTCTAATATTTGGATAAATAAGCCTATATACATAAGTAAAAATTATAATAGGAATTGAGTAGGCGTATTTATATAAAGTCTTATTTACTCCCTTTCCTTTCTTAATTGATATATTTTTGTAAAGTAAGTCTAAAAATGTCGCAAATTCTACAAAAAAGCTTACGGACAAATAAGCCACAATCAAACGTAAGATAGTGTCAAAGTTTAAGAAATTAGAAATTAATGCCCCCCAAATTATTTCGTATATAAAGAATATTAAAAAGAAAATTCCAACATAAATCAAACTGCTCCATGTTTTAATCTTTAAAATATCTTTTCTAGAAAATCCATTTATAAAAAGGTGATTTAATATATTTTGTCTTGAAAAAATGAAAGTTAAAAAGCTTGCACCTAAAATAGTCATAAAAACGTCAGTACTTAAGTCAATGTTAAGGCCTAAAAGTCTTATGAAGAATAAAAATACAAACTCACACAAAACGGAAAATAAAATTCCGATTAAAAAAGTCTGAGATAATAATTTTAAAGAAAATATCAATCCTTTTTTCAATTTAATGACCTCCTTCAGACATTGTAATCGCCTCATAAATTTCCTTTAAGGAAACACTTCTGCCTCCATTTTCCCTAATTTCATCTTCGTCTTTTGCTAAAATATAAGCTACTTTCAATTTGGAGAACTTTTTAACATCTCTTACTACCAAAACATTCTTTTCCTTTGTAATATCACCCATTACTTCGGATGAAGCAGAGATAGAATAAAGCAGTTTTTCAAGTTTTTCCCTACTTTCATAAAGCACAACTTTTTTATCTTTAATAATAATTATATAGTCTAAATAGTCAAAAAAGTAATTTACATTTTTACTATGAATAATAGGGGTATAACCATTTCGTCTATAATTCCCCATTAAAACATCACTTAATTTTCTAATATCTAAACTTGAAAGTCCAATTTCCGGCTTATTAAAAAGAAGATATTTCTTTTCCATACAAATTGTAACTAGAGTCTTAAAAATAGTACAATTTTGAAAATTTTCCTCAACCTTAAACTTTTTATCAAGCTCAAGTTTAAAAGACCTACATAATTCAAAGGCATACAAAAGGTCAAACTCACGATTAAAATCTGATATAGATTTTAGAACCTGTCTTAGAGTATATCCGTTGTAAAAATCCATTTTTGGACACATATAAATCAAATCTCTTGCATCTTCAGGAGCTTTTCCATCAATTAAAACAGTCCCATCATCTTTGAAAGTATAATTACATAAGATGTTAAAAATAGTTGTTCCACCGGAATTAATTCTACCTAAAATTCCATAGGTTTTTCCTTCTTTAATCTCTAAATTAAAATCTTCAATTGCAACAAATTTGCCATAATTTTTCTTTAAATTTTTAATTTCAATCATTTATATTTCCTCTATAATATCTAAAATAATACTCTTAACAACCTTTGCCGACTCCAAAACAAAAGTGCCAAAGTCACAATCAGCCTCTTCATTTGCATTATCAGATATTGAACGCAAAGCTAAATATCTAACATTATTTAAATGACAAGTATGCACAATGGAACAACTTTCCATTTCACAACAAAGAGAATTAAAATTTTCTTTTATCCTATCTTTAATTTCTTTTTTTGCTACAAAAATATCTCCTGTCGCAATAATTCCCTTAAAAATTCTGTTTTCGGGAAGAACTTTTTTAGCCTTTTCATAAGAAATCTCTAATAATTTTTTGTCAGCGATAAATTTTACATCTCTAAGCTCTGGAATTTGTCCTATTACATAACCGGCTTCAGTACAATCAAAATCGTGATAAAAATATTCTGTTCCTATAACTAAGTCGCCAATTTTTACTCTTTCATCAGTAGAGCCTGCAACACCTATATTTATAATAATCTCAGGAGAAAAGTTGTCAATCATACATTGAGTATAAATTGCAGAATTCACCTTACCAACCCCACAAATACCAAGCACAACTTCCTTATTAGAAATATTTGCAAGATAAAAAGTAAAACAACCTCTTGTAACTTTTTTTGTTTCAATTTTATCTATAATTTCCATCAGCTCTTCATCAAGAGCACTTATAATACCTATCATACAACTACCCCCATTTAGATTTTTAATTAATTTTTCAATACTTCCTACATTAATTGTAACATATTTTTAAAAAAATTTAAAAAATTTTAAAACTTTTATTTTTTTAAATTTAATTTAAGGTTTCTATGGCAAAATATATGTATCCTATCCATGAGAAATAAATATTTTTTAAAATTAGATTTACTTTAAAGCAAATCTAATTAATCATAATCTCCTAAATAATCCCCAAGAAAATAACGGAGAGTATGATAACTAAGGCTTACAGCCTATTTAACCACAGCCCTTTTTGATAATTTTTTTAGGCTTGGTATAAAATTATAAGTAATAAGAACCCCGCCCCTCCTCGATGCTTTGCATCGGGTGGGTGCTCGGGAACCTTGTTGCTTCACAATAAAATTGATTAAAATTAGGCTTACTTATTTTGGAAAACCTAATTTTAATCACATTTTACTTTTTAACAAATAAAAACAGAATAATTTGATTCTTTTTTTCATAAATTTTCCTAAAGGAATTATGATGTAATAAATCTATCTTTCCATACCGTATAGAGTTCTTTATCTTTTTATTACATCATAGTTCTTTTTTTATTACTTTTCTATACTATTATACCATAACTAATGATTATAAAAAAGGTTATTTTTAATAATTTATGAATTTTGATAAATCTTTAAAATTTTGTAAATTATAATAATAAAATAACCTATTTTTTATTAATTAACACTTTTAAAGCTAATGAATTTATGATATTATTATATTGTACTTATTAAACACATCCTTTCTGGTTTTGTGATTACTACTATTTTAGGATATTTTTTAATAAGTGCAATTTTTTTGCTTTTTTTTTTACAAATTAAAAGGCTGAGGATCTTTTACTCCCCAACCTTAGTTACTAAACTATAAAAAAGTGTGGAATATCATCCCACACTTTTATATAAAATTATCTATTTATCAACATCTGGAGATTCTTTAGTTAACTCAATTTCGGAATTTCTAAATGGTGCTTTTCCTTCTTGAGGTGATGAAATATCATATTTCTTAACTCTATTATTTACAAATGCCTTTGTAGTATGTGAAAACAAAGGAACTACTATAGCTTCATCATTAATTAGATATTTACTTAAATCAGCATAATGTTGTTTTCTAACCTCTGGGTCAGTATTATCAAGACTTACGATACTAGCTAAAAGTTTATCCAATTCTGGAGAAGTAAATCTTTGGAAGTTAAATTGTTCATGTTTACCATAGAAACCACTTGGATCAGGATTTGAACCAGTACTCCATCCACCCATATACATATCTATATCAGAATCATCAGCTTTTAGTTTATCATAGAATGAGTTAAATTCTATAAGTCTTCCAGTAGTAAGTTCAACATCTAAACCAATTTTTTTCCATTGTTGGATAAGGAATGAAACTGTAGGTTCTTGAGTTGCACCACCTTGCATTGCAGCAAACTTGATTTTTAAAGGTTTACCATTTTTATCTTCTCTAATACCATCGCCATTAGTATCCTTGTATCCCGCTTCATCAAGAAGTTTTTTAGCTTCTTCTATATTATATTTAATTCCTTGATAGTCTTTATTATAAATTGTAGAGAAAATTGGTGGAATTATTTGATATAGAGGAATACTTAAATTACCTTGTAATTTCTTGTTTATAGTATCTCTATCAACAGCCATCGCCATTGCTTTTCTTAAATTCTTATCAGCCATTTTTGCATTAGGATCTGGTACAACTTCCTTCTTTTCATTATCATATTTTCCCAATTTAAATCCTAAATAACTATAACCACCATAGTAATTAGTAACAATCTTACCATTCTTTAGAGCTTTAAATTTTTCATATAAATCAGAACTGAATGAATCAATGATATCAAACTCCCCTGATTTTGCTGCAGCAACAACTTGTGCAGATGGAATCATTTTAATTTCCAATCTTTGAACTTTAGGTTTACCAAAAGCATAATATGGATTAGCTTCTGCGATAACTTGTTGTCCAGGAACTATTTCCTTAATTACATAAGCTCCACATGATAATGGATGTTTTCTTGTAGCATCATGAGATTCTTGTTCTTTAACAGGAATATCTTTATATACATGGTCTGGAACCGGATTGTAAGGTATTCCCTTGCCCCAGTAAATTGAGTGATCAAATTCCTTAAAAGTAATTTCTAAATGTTTATCATCTAGTACTTTAACTCCGGAAACAGTATCAGATTTTCCATCATGATACTCTTTCATACCTACAACATTAAGGTAATCAGTACCAAAACGAACACCCTCATAATCTTTATGTCCAATAATTAGATAATATCTTAAAAAGTCCTTAGCAGTAACAGGAACCCCGTCACTCCAAGTTGCTTTTTCGTGAATTGTAATTATAGCTTTCTTTTCTTTTGGTTTGAATTCGACTTTACCTAAACCTGTAGATCCTAATTTTTGATCAGGGTCTCCATCGAAAAATCCTCCCATTCCAACCCAATTCATGATAGTTGAATCAAAATTATCTTGAGAAAAGGCTTCATGGAATACTCCTTTAAAAACGGATTCACCAATTATACCAACTTTTAAAGTCCCTTTTTCAATAGCTTTTCCTTCATTTTCAACTACTGGATTTACAGTAAATCCAGAATCTTCTTTTTTAGCACTGTCTTTGTCCTTCTTAGCTCCACAGCCTGAAAGAATCATCAAACCAGCTAAAGCTAAAGCTGTTAACTTTGACGCTTTTTTCATTTTAAGTCCTCCTCGAGAAAAAATATTTATTTTTCAAGATAAATCGTTTTCTAATCGGTGTGCCATAAGAGATAATTTTAACACCCGCATTATAGATGAGATGAACTCAATCCCCAAGAAACATATCTTATCTTTACAATTAGGATTATAGCATAACAAAGTACAAAATAAAAGGTTTTTTTTGATAAATTAAAAAATAAACATATTAATCAATCGATATATAACTTTATCACTTGAATAATTCATTCAGTTTTTTATTTTAAGCAAAAAAATATAATAAGATAAAACGGCTTATTTTCAATCTCGAAAATATTTTTATAAATTTTTTAATTATTTTAATTAAAAAAATATTTATTTTTGGAAAAAGTTACATTTTTTTAATATTTTATACATTTTTGCAATTTCAATCACATTTTGCTTTACAAAAGGCAAAAAGAAACCACTCTCGTAGTTTCTTAATGCTAATTTTATACATTTACTATTCCTATTTAATAGGTGCATCAGCGGTTAATTCAACATCAAATAGACTAAAGTTAGAACCTGGAGTTATATCCCATTTCTTAACTCTGTTATTTACAGCAACTATAGATTTTCTAAATAAAGTAGGTACTACCGGTACATTTTCAAACATATAGTTTGCAAATTCTTTGTATGCTTTTGCTCTGTATTCTTTATCAACAGCTTCATAAGAATTAATCTTATCCAAAATCGCATCTAATTCCGGAGTTGCAAATCTCGGGAAGTTAAAGAAGGCTTTTCTTCCATAAAGTCCTGTAGGGTTAGGATTAGATCCTGTTCCCCATGCAGCTTGGTAAATATCTATTTCAGGGTCATCAGCTTTTACTTTATCATAGAATGAGTTAAATTCTATAAGTCTTCCGGTAGTAAGTTCAACATCCAATCCGATTTTTTTCCATTGTTGAATATAGTAATTGGCTATAGGTTCAGCAATAGCTCCCCCTGACATTGAAGCAAATTTAATTTTGAACGGTTTACCATTTTTATCTTCTCTAATACCATCACCATTAGTATCTTTATAGCCTGCTTCATCAAGAAGTTTTTTGGCTTTGTCAATATTTAGTGTATATCCTTTTAATGAATCATCATAGTATTCTTTAAATGCAGGAATCATAAGTTGTGTTGCATTTCTTCTTAAACCTTCATAGAATTTTTCTCCAACTTGGTCATTATCAATGGCATAAGCCATAGCTTGACGCAATTTCACATCTGCCATTTTTGCATTAGGATCCATTACAGCTTCTTTCTTTTTAGTATCCCATTTGCCAAGTTTAAATCCTATATAAGTATATGATAATTCGTCTTTAACAGCTATTTGAACATTCTTTAAAGCTTTAACTTTGCTGTAAAGGTCTGAATTTAAACTAACGGTTAAATCATATTCACCTGATTGTAAAGCAGCAACGATTTGTGCTGATGGAACTATCTTCCAAACAACAGTTTTAACTTTTGGTTGACCCCTATAGTAATGTGGGTTAGCTTCAAAAACAACTTGTTGTCCCGGAATTACTTCTTTAATATAGTAAGGTCCAGGAGATAATGGATTCTTTCTGGTGATATCATGAGCTTGTTGTTCCTTAACGGGAATATCTTTTAATTTATGACTTGGAACTGGTTCAGAAGGAATACCGCCTCCCCAAAGAATACTAGGATTAAATTTCTTAAAGTGAATTTCAAACTTCTTATCACTTAAAGTTTTAAACCCTGAAATTTCCTTACTTTCCTCTTTATTATATTCTTCTATACCAACTACATTTCTCATATCTCCATCAAAACGAACTCCTGTATAGTCCTTATGAGCAACTATTTTATAATATTCTAAGAAGTCTGCAGAAGTTACTGGAGTTCCATCATTCCATGTATATTTTTCATGAATAGTTACAATCACTTTCTTTTCTTCTGGCTTGAATTCAATATCAGCTCCACCTCCGTTTACTAATCTGTAATTTTCATCAACGTTGAATGTACCATTTGTGGAATATACCAAAATTTCCATATCTGGGTTACCATCCGCGAATGCTTGATGGAAAATTCCAGTAAACGGAGAATCACTTATGAAAGCAACCTTAAGTGTTGCATTTTCAACTGGAGTCCCTTTATTCTCAATAACCATATTGTCCTGAACTCCTACTTTTTCTTTTGCCTTTTCAGTATTACCGCAACCTGATAATAAAAATGTTGTTGCTAAGTATAACGCAATAATTTTAGATAATTTTTTCATAATAAAATCCCCCTTTACGTATTTACACGAAATTTTCGCCGTGTATTCGGTGAATAATCACGTTAATAATAATTCACTGCATTGTGTTATATAAAAGATATAAATTTAAGAAGTGTAATCCACTTCTTTACTTACATCCTTATTAACTTTACCATATTATACTATATAATAAATATTTTTGCAATACTTTTTTAATAAAGTTTGTATATTTCTTTTATTTTTATTTTAATAATTAAATAAAATATAGTAAATATTTAGTAACGCATTATTTTTTAAAACTTTAACAAGGCTTGTTGATAAAAAAATGCAGATAAACAAAAGTCTATCTGCATTTTTTACAATTATTTAACTTCTTTTAAATCAGATATCTTATCCAAATTTCCTTTAATTAGAGAATTATCCATTAGAGTTCTAAATATTTTTTCACTATCAATATTTATTATTTTTCTTGGAGTTTTTTTATTTTTGTTAGACTCATTTATTACAAAACTTTTTTCTTCTCCATTAACTTTATATTTAACTACAATTTCTCCTGAACTTGGCATTCCTTCAAGTATAACTTTTTTTGCACCTGTAATGTTCAAATCCGTAGTTAAGGAGTTTAAGTCAACTTCAACAAAGTCTTTGACATTTTTTGTATCTACATTAACAGTAGTATCATAATCTTTGCTTTTATTTTCTCTTCTACCTGCTATCAATAATTTTTCGATTTTTTCAGTAGTGTAATTCAAAGTTTTTAAGTGAGTATTTGGAATTTCAATTTTTTCATCATTTACATCTTTAATCGTGAATTCGTTAAATTGATTAAGTATGGTCCTAATAGGACTTCCAGAAAATAAATTTTTATCGTAAGCACTGTAAGTCAACTCCTTTTTCAGTAAATCATTTTTTTCGCTTCCCTTTACTATTCCCATAATTTCAATAGGATTTTTAACTTCTATAACTATTTTAGTTTTATCTTCCTTTTTTGAAGGCTTTATAAAGGAATATGACAATTTATTATATATTACAGAGTTTTCAACCATTTTTCCTACATAATCAAATCTTGAATTTTTTTCGTTATCAATTCTTTTGGTTATAATATCAATTTTATTTTCATTTTTTTCATCAAAATTTGCTTCATTATCAAAGTATTTATCCTTGTAAGTTACAGTTATACGATTGTATTCATCTTGACTTTTCTTTATTTCTACATTGTAACCCTCATATCTGCTTAAGTCTAAATATTTTATTTCTTTTTCGGTTTTTAAAATTTCTTTAGAGCTATAAGTCAATTTTTTATCAATTTCTTCATCAACTCTCCTTTGAACTTCACAAACCATTTTGTAAGAACCTGTAAAACCGACAACTATTAGAGAAAAAGAAAATATTGACAATACTTTCAGTTTAAAATATTTACCTTTCATATTCGTCCTCCTTTGTTTTTCGTCCATAAACTCTTGAGTACATAAATTTTATTTTTATCCAGTCATTATATTTTAAAACTAATCTATATATGAGTATTGAATAGTATTTAATTAAAATACTCATAGCTATGAAAAGTCCCATAGCAAGCATTATTGGAAAGATTATCCATAATATGCTAAGTGATAATGATGATAATGCTGTTAGAGTAATCGGAGTTAATGTAATAGCAAGTCCTACTCCAAAAATGGTAATTCCTATAAACAAAAACCAGATTCCTCCCAAAATTATTAGCATTATTGCAAAGAATAGAGAAATTATTATTAGGAAAAACATTCCATTTGAAAAGAGGAATATTAAAATCAAATTAAGAATAGCCATGAAAAAAGCTAAATTTAATCCAACATTAAAAATATCACCAGTTCCTCTAAACATCAATACTAAATAGAATATCATAAATAAAATATTCGTAAATGTTAAAATTTTCCCTCCCTTTGACTGTAATCCTTTATTAGTTCTAACTAGAAAGGACATTGAAATGATATATACACCTAATATTTCTGTAATTCCCGTTAAAAACCTAAGACCTACAGATACTTCTATAACTGAAAATATAGCAAGAAACATAAATGCAAAAATTCCATATTTTTCAATAACCTTATCACATCTATTTTCCATAATTTCAATTTCTCCACTTGAATATCTGTCTGACAAATTCTTTTCAAACCATTTATCAAATTTTTGGGCTAATTTTGATAAAATTCCTTGTTTATTTAAAACAGTTTTTTCTTCAGATCTAAGATCCTGAACAATTATTTTTGGAGAACCAAGTTCTAAAATAATTTCTTGCTCAGTTTTTCCGTCTAATTTACCATTTAAAAAATATTCTTCATAATCTCTTAAAATATCTAAACTCTCTTCTTCTGAATAATATTTTAAAAGATAATCTTTTAAGACATCCAAATATTCTACCTTATTCATCATTTTCACCTCTCTTTAAGATACTATCCATCCCATTTTTTAACTTTTCCCACGCTTCCACCTGATTATCATAATATCCCATTCCGGAAGTGGTAATTCTATAATATTTTCTTGCAGGGCCTTCGTTTGATTCAACAATATAAGTTTCAAAAAAGCCCTCTTTACTTAGTCGCCTGAGAATCGGATATATAGTGCCTTCACTTACTTCAATGGATTTTGAAATATTTTGAACAATTTCATATCCATACATATCTCTGTCCATTAAAAAGCTTAAGACACAGAGATCCAACAGACCTTTTTTAATTTGTGTATCCATTTTTACCTCCTTTTCTAGTTGTTTGTTCTATATCGGAATTTATTATATTCATTATTTTTTTATTATCTTATATATATCATACCACAGTACTATACATTACACAATACTTTTTAATGTATTTTCTATTATTTTTTTGAAATTTTTATAATTTTTATAATTTTTTCTTTATTGTGCTTAAACTTATATTGATTTTATTTAAAATTAATGATAGAATTGTATCAATAGAATACTCATATAAAAAGATTCAACTTTAATGTTATGACTTAAAAATTAGAAAAAATATTTTAATATAATTTCTTTTAAACTTAATTTAAGGTTTTTAGAATAAAATAGATACGTTGATACAGGAATATAAAGTTCATATTTATATTTAAATTTGTCTAAATAGACAAATACGTTAATAAAAACTTTGATTAATATATAATCAATCAGCATTGGAGGTGTTATAATGAAACTTTTTTTTGAATATCCCAACTGTACAACTTGTAAAAGGGCAAAAAAGTTCTTAAAGGAAAATGGAATTGAGTTTAAGGAAATCAGCCTTAAAGACAAAACTCCAACTAAAGCTCAAATCAAAGCTGTTCAAGGTAGCATGGGAATTAAGAGGCTTTTCAATACAAGCGGTAAGACTTATAGAGATTTGAATTTAAAAGAAAATTTCGAAAATCTTTCTGTTGATGAAGCTATTAAATTATTAGCAAATGACGGTTCTCTTGTAAAAAGACCTATCTTAATTGACGAAGAAAACAAGATTTTTCTTATCGGTTTTAAAGAAAAAGACTGGAATGTTTTACTCAAAAAATGATTTTTATTAAGGAGAAAAAAATGGAGCAACAATATTCATTAATTGAAATTTATCCTTCTTATGATAGTGATGAATTTCAAAACGATTTCAAAAAAATAGATTGTTTATTAACTGATTTAGAAAAGATTAATTTAGAAGATAGTATTGACTGCATAAAAGCTGTTATAAAGATTTTAGAAGAAGTTAATACTACAATTTATAGGATTTATTCATTTATAGAACTTAATCAGGCAATAAACACTACTGATGAAAAAACAACTTATTATAGCAATAATTTGAATGCTAAACTTTCAAATTATGCAAAAACTTTTACAAAAATAGACAAATTTTTAGGTTCTATCACTGTTGATATTACAAAGGATGAATATTTAAAGAACTATGAATTCTTCTTTAAGAATAAAAAAGAGGCTTTAAAACATGTATTGCCAGAAGATATAGAAGAAGTTATCGCAAAAATGAAACTTTCAAGCTCAAACGCTTGGGAATTTATGTTTAATTTCTTAACATCAAAGGCATCAATAAAATTTAAAGGCGAAGAAAAAACTTTAAGTGAAATTAGAAACTTAGCTTATTCCTCTGATGCGAATGTAAGAAAAGAAGCATTTTACAAGGAATTGGAACTTTATGATAGTATAAAGGATTCAATAGCTTTTTCATTAAATAATATTAAACAAGAAGTGAATACAACTTCAAAGATGAGAGGTTTTGAATCTGCCCTTGATGAATCTTTAGAAAATGCAAGATTAAAGAGAGAAACACTAGATGCACTTTGGTCAAGCATTGACGATTACCTACCACATTTTAGAAAATACTTTAAACATAAAGCTAAACTTTTAGGATATGACGGTGGATTAAAATTCTATGACTTATTTGCAAGTATTGGAGAGAGCGACAGAACTTTCACAGTTGAAGAAGCTCAAGAATTTTTATTGAAACATTTTGCAACTTTTTCAGACGATATGGTAAAAATGGTTAAAGAGGCTTTTGATAAAAATTATATTGACTACTTTCCTAAAAAAGGAAAAGTTGGTGGAGCTTTCTGTAGCAATCTTCCGTTTATAAAACAATCAAGAGTAATGATGAATTTTGACGGAAGTCTTTCTTCTGTTTTAACTCTTGCCCATGAATTGGGTCATGCATATCATGGACTTCATGTTGAAAATCACCTACCTTTAAATTGGGATTATCCAATGCCAGTTGCTGAAACAGCATCAATTTTCAACGAAAATTTAATTATGTCTGCAGCATTAAATGAAGCCTCAGAAAAAGACAAAATTACTTTAATGGAATCTCAAATTTCTGACTGTGCTCAAATAACTGTTGACATCTATTCAAGATTCTTATTTGAAAAAGAAGTTTTTGAAAGAAAACTTGACCACTTTATGATGACTGAAGAACTTGAAGAAATTATGAGAAATGCGCAAAAAGAAACTTATGGAGACGGACTTGATCCTAAAACTTACCATCCATTTATGTGGGCTTGTAAACCACATTACTATT
The DNA here is from genome assembly GCF_035282425.1 of Parvimonas sp. M20. NCBI lineage: Bacteria > Bacillati > Bacillota > Tissierellia > Tissierellales > Peptoniphilaceae > Parvimonas > Parvimonas sp. M20. The sequence continues at coordinate 14,056 of NZ_JAYKBQ010000018.1, forward strand.
CAGCAGGTTTCTCATTCTATAACTACCCTTACTCATTTGGCGGACTTTTCTCAAGAGGTCTTTATGCAATTTACAAAGAAAATCCAAATGGATTTGTAGAAAAATATCAAGAACTTTTAGAAGCAACTACAATTAATACTTGTGAAGACGTTGCAAAAGTTATGAATATTGATTTAACTAAGAAAGATTTCTGGTTAAAATCTCTTGAAAGCATAAAAGAGGAAATTGATGAATTTATAGAATTAACAAGTAAATAGTTAAAATATATGGCGATTTTTAATCGCCATTTTTTATTGCGAAGCAAGAAGGTTTCCGGGTTCCTCCCGATGCGAAGCATCATGGAAAGGTAAGGTTGTTATTGCGAAAAAATTAAATAAATGTTGCCATATCTTTACCTTAAAATATTGACAATAAACGTCCCCTATGTTATCCTAAAGTTGATAAAAATTTTTTATATAAAATGAATGAAAATCAAATTAACAAGAATGGCGGTGCTTTATGAAATTTAAAAAACTATTTATTTGTTTATTTGTATTTTCTCTATTTTTAACTTCCTGTTCCAATAAAACAACTAATGAATCTAGGTCAAATGCAGAAGACAATAGAGAGATGAAAAAACAAGCTATTGAAAATGTCGATTTTGAAGAAGAGATAAAAAAGGTTGAAATTCCAAAAAACGCCACTGATTTTCGTTTTTTAAATTATAATCCTGATAATAATAAACTTTATTTTGCATATACGAGTGAAGGCAATATTTTTTATGCCTCAAAAAATTTAAAAAACGAAAATATTGATATAATTTATGAAATAACCGGTAACGAAAAGGAAAATATGTATACTATTGCAAAAGACGGTGTTATTGGTGAAACTTTGTATATAGTAAAGGTTAATAACAAAAATATTGCAAATAATACTACATATACTGTAGGCAAAAAAGACTCTTATGAATATAATTTTATTGTAGTGGATAAAAATAAAAATGTTCAAAAATATTTTAATGAAGATAAAGCTGAAATTTCCGGTGATTATCAAGTATATAACAAAGTTCCTTCCATTGCAGTTGACGGGCGTAATTTAATATTAACTTGTGAGAATAATGTTGGAAAAGATACTCTTAAATCCTATATCCTTAGATTTAATGTTGATGATGCGAGTTTGAGATTACTTAAAGAAGAAGAACTGAATATTAAAAATAATAAAATATCCGGTAATTATATTATGTTTGCAGGTGGAGTTGGAAACGAGATATACTACCAAGTTGTAAATTACCAAAATGATGATAAAATGGAAAAAGGTTCAGCAGATGTTTATAAATTAATTTCAGAAGATGAATCTAAAAAAGTTTTAGAGCTAGATAAGATTAAAACTCCAGAAAATGTAAAAAATAGGAAATTATTATTTGTTTCAGGCGATGATAAACTGTTATTTACAAGCGACTATGTAGCAAAATCAGCAAAATACAATACAGGGAAAGTATTTAATTTAGAGAATATGGAAAGCACAGAAATTCCATATGTTACAGGTGGAGATGATTTAACAGATGCCTACAAAATAAATAATTTATATTTGTTAGATAATAAAAACAATATCTATGTTTATAATGATGAAGGAAAATTATTATTTCAAAAATCTTATGAAAACAAAGAAAAAATAGTTTCTAAAATTTCCGTAACTAATGACTGCATCTCTTATTTAGTTAAAGAAAATAAAGATTCAAAAGAAGCAGAACTTCATATTCTTAAGCTTAAAACAAAATAAAATTAACAACATACAAAAAGGGCATTTCGTCTGAAATGCCCTTTAAATTACACTGAATATTATATTTTTTTAATTTTCTCTTAACCCGTTTGGAATTATAATTTCTTTTAGTAATTTTTCCTCTTCCTTTATTCTAATATACATTACAAAAATGTATAGAGGAGAAATTACTAAAGCCGTATATAAAGCATGACAAAGTAATGCAAGTCCTGTCAATTCAGGTAAAATATTTAAAAAATAATTAGGATGTTTTATATTTTTGAATAACCAGTGATTGACAAATTTATGATCCTTTAAAATCATAAGTTTCACTGTCCAAATATCTTTTAGCAATCTTGTAACTGTATAGAGCATAAAGATTGAAAAAACTATTAAAAACAAACCAAGAAAACTGATTTTATCAAATTTTGGCTTTCTAATAATCGCCTCAATAAAACAGAATAAATAAAATAATATATGTAAGATAGTAATTCTCTTAGAATTTTCTACCCCATATTCTCTCCCGCCATCTTTTAGTATTTTTTTCTCGTTTTTAATTGAAATCTTAAGAAAAAATAATCTAATAATAAAAACAGCTATAACAATAGCATAAATCATATAACTCATATTACCCCCAAATAATTGTTACATAATATTCAATGCAATCAAAAATATTTTAACATAAAATTAGACTTTTTACCATAATTTCAATACCTTTTTCTCACAAAAAAATAGAGCCCAAAGACTCTATTTATATTTTTTTAGTTTCTTTTTGCAATTCCTGGTGTAGTCATTGAGAATACATCTAAAATATTGTCAATTTCTTCTTCAGTCATAATTTTTTCTGAAATTAGAACTGCCTTTACAGGTAAATTTTGTTCAATAGCCTTATGAATAACTTCAACTGATTTTTCATATCCAATATGTGGAGCGAAAGCTGTTACAATTCCATAGCTATTGTGAACCATATTTTTAGTTCTTTCTACATTTGCAGTAATTCCCAAAATACAGTTATGAACAAATGTATTTGCTGCTCTACCAATTGTTTCAACTGATTCAAATAAGTTATAGAAAATAACCGGTTCAAAAGCATTAAGTTCAAGTTGTCCTGCTTCTGCAGCCATTGTAACTGCAACATCATTACCTACACAGTTAAAAGCGACTTGAGATACAACTTCAGGAATTACAGGATTTACTTTTCCCGGCATGATTGAGCTTCCAGCTTGTCTTGCAGGTAAATTGATTTCTGCAAATCCACAAGTTGGACCTGAAGACATAAGTCTTAAGTCATTAGCTATTTTAGACATACTGATTGCACAGCTCTTTACAAGACCTGAAACGTGAACAAAAACGTCAATGTTTTGCGTTCCGTCAATTAAGTCTTCTGCTTGTACTAATTCCATATCTGTAACTTGAGCGAGATTTTTTACAATCTTATCCATATAACTTACATCAGCATTAAGTCCTGTACCAATTGCAGTTGCTCCCATATTTACAGTTTTTAAAACTGTACATGCAGTTTTGAATAGTCTAATATTTCTAGCAATAACTGTTGAATAAGCTCTAAATTCTTGTCCAAGTCTAATAGGAATAGCATCTTGCATTTGAGTTCTTCCCATTTTTATAACATCATCAAATTCTTCAGCTTTTGAAATTAAAGCATTTTCTAATTCTTTTAAGCTTTCAATTGTTTCACCTAAAAGTCTGATAAGAGCAATTTTACCACTTGTTGGATAAACGTCATTTGTAGATTGTCCCATATTTACATCATCATTAGGATGTATTATTGAATAATCTCCAAGTTTTCCTCCTAAATGTTCAATAGCAATATTTGCAATTACTTCATTGGCATTCATATTATGACTTGTTCCTGCTCCTCCTTGAATTGGGTCAACAATGAATTGATCTAAATATCTTCCCCAGATAATTTCATCACAAGCATAAACTATTGCATCCTTTTTCTTTTCGCTTAAAACTCCAGCTTCAAAGTTTGTAATAGCACAAGCCTTCTTAATTTCAGCAACTGATTTAATCATTTCAGGATTTGTTTTTCTTCTTGTAATCTTGAAATTTTCTGTTGCTCTTTGAGTGTGAATTCCATAATAAGCATTTTCCGGAATTAAACTTTCCCCAATACAATCATGTTCAACTCTGTATCCTTGTTTTGCTTCCATAATATTTTCTTTACTCTCCTTTATATAAAAAATATTTTAAACCATTTTTTTAGGGTCAACAATTTCATCAAATTCTGACTCTGTTAAATAACCGAAATGTAAAACTGCTTCTTTTAATGTTATATTTTCCTTAAAAGCATATTTTGCACATTGACTTGCCTTATCATATCCAATATATGGATTAAGTGAAGTAACAAGCATTAAAGATTCATTCAAATATTTATTTACAACTTCTTTATTAACCTTTATTCCCCTTACACAGTTTTTAACAAAAGATTCCATTGCATCTGAAAGTAAATTTACAGATTCAACAAAACTATGAATAATAACTGGCATATAAACATTAAGCTCAAAATTTCCTTGAGATGCACAAAAACTTATAGTAGTATCATTTCCTAAAACTCTTGCACAAACCATTGTCAAGGCTTCTATTTGAGTAGGATTTACCTTACCCGGCATAATTGAACTACCTGGTTCATTTGCAGGAATTTCAATCTCTGAAAAACCACAACGTGGTCCACAAGCTAAAAATCTTATATCATTTCCTATCTTAATTAAATCCATTGCAAGTGCCTTAATAGCTCCATGAGAAACTACAACAGCATCTTTCATTGTCAAAGAATGGAAGAAATTTTCAGCAGGTTTAAAGTCTTTTCCTGTAATTTTTGAAACATATTTTGCAACAATGTTCTTAAAGTTTTCTCTAGTATTAATTCCTGTACCAACTGCAGTTGCTCCAAGTGAAATTTCTAAAAGACCTTTTCTTGTAAATTCGATATATTCCAAACATTTTTCAATAGAACTTCTATAACCACTAAACTCTTGAGAAATCTTAATAGGTACAGCATCTTGTAAATGTGTTCTACCAATCTTTATAACATTTTTGTTCGCATCTTCAAAAGTCTTAAAAGCTGAAATCAAAGTTTTCATTGACGGAATAAGCTTTCTGTCAATAACGTCTAAACAAGCTATATGCAAAGCTGTTGGAAAAGTATCATTTGAACTTTGAGATTTATTTACATCATCATTTGGATGAATTAAAATTTTACCCGCCTTTTGATTTGCATAATTTGCAATTACCTCATTCAGATTCATATTAGTTTGAGTACCACTTCCCGTTTGAAAAACAACAAGTGGAAAATGTTCATCAAGATTTCCACTATAAATTTCCTGAACAGCATTTTCTATTGCAGAAAATTTTTCCATATTTAAATCTCCAAGCTCATAATTAGCCATAGCACAAGCATACTTAACAGTCGCCATAGCCCTTATAACTTCTGTTGGCATTTTGTAATTTCCAATTTTGAAATTTTCAAAACTTCTCTGTGTAGTCGCTCCCCAAAGTTTGTCGCTTTCTACCTTAATTTCTCCAATAGAGTCTTTATAAATCTTATAACCCATTAAGAACCCTCCTATATTTAAACAATTTTTATACTGAAAATAAATATAATTTATTTTTTATTACATACATTACCTAAAATGAGCAAAAAAAATTAATTCTATTAAAATAAAATTATTTTTATCTTAAATCTATACTATTTTAAAACCTTTTTCATCATACTTTTCCTTAAACTTTTTATCTAAACGGAAAGTATGATATATCATAATCTTCTTTTTGATTATTTTTTATGGTAATTATGATGCAATAAATATGTCTTTACGCCTTGTGGTAAAGACAATTATACCATAATTCCCTTTTGATTATTTTTTTATGGTAATTATGGTGAAATTAATAGTCTTTACAAAAAGTTTTCTTTACTATTCTATTAATTAAAATTAGGTTCACAATAAGCTTATCTAAATTGGAAACCTAATTTCATCATACTTTTCCTTAAACTTTTTATCTAAATGGAAAGTATGATATATCATAATCTTCTTTTTGATTATTTTTTTAATGAAGATTATGATGAAATTAATATAGTTTTACCATTAGGTGTAAAACTATATTAATTATAACACAAAAAAAACAAAATGTTTCACTTTTTGTTAATTTTTTGTTAGTAAATAATTATATAACGATTTTTTCTTATGGTTTACATTTATATGACTATAAATCAGCTTAGTTGAAATTTATAAAAAAAGTGCCAAATCAATAAGTTTGACACTTTAAATTTTAAAATACTATTTATTTTTTCTCTTATTTCCAAGAACTCCCAAAGCAATTCCTGAAACAGTCATCATACCTAAAGACATAATAGCATTAATATCATAAGCTGTTTTTGGCAATTTTTGCTCTTTTTCAGGTGTAACAACTTTTTTGTTATCCTCTTTTTTAACAATATTTTGTATCTTTATTCCATCTTTCATATTTCCAGAATAAACTACACTATACAACTTACTTGCTAGGTTAATTAAATTTTTATTATCTTCTCCAACTTCTTTAACTGTATATTCATAAGGCTTTTGATTTTCTTCAGATTCATAAACTTTTAAATCTTTGAACTCGCCTTTCCAGTTATTTGCTTTACTCAATACAAGTTTTTGTCCAGTTGGTTCACCATTTCTATACAATTCAACTTCTATCTTATCTACTGGAGCAGTGATTTCTTTTCTATCTTCTCCCAAAAATTCGCTTTCTACCTTAACATCAATTGTTGGTACAACTGCAGGTGATGTTTCATTTTTATTCTTATTTGTAATTGTAAATCCTTTATCTTCATCCCCTGTAATAACACTTTCATAACCATCTATAGTTTTCTCTTTTATATAATATTTATACTTATGAGTAAATTCTTCATCAAGAAAAAATTCTTCTACATCTTTGAAAGTATATTTCCAATTATTTGCTTTATTTAACTTCACTGTAGCTACAGTTTCCGTTATTTTTTTTACTTCATATTTTTGGGTTTGAGGATTGTATTCTCTTTCATCATGATCTCTATATAATGTTACCTCTACTTCATCCTTAGGAGCACCAATCCATTTCTTTTCAACTGGAATATCAAAAACAGATTTATTAATAATATCAAAATAATCATATTCTGCCTTATAACCTTTCACTGGTTTTTCTAGAACTTTATATTCAATTTCATGTCCATCTTTTTCATCATACAACGGTTTTTTAATAAAAGCATATTCCCAATCGTCATCTTCAGTCAATACCGCAGTATCAATAACTTTTCCATCTGCAAGAAGATAAATAGTTATTGAGTCAGGCATTGGAACTTTAGAATTTAACTTATCATGATTTATTTGTTTTACTCCAGATAAACTAGCTTTTTTCGATTTACTATTTAATAAATCAGGATTTAACATCGCTGGTGATATATCTGGCTCTCTATTCCAATATTTAGTAACATAAATAGTTCTTAATTCAGAGCAATTAATAATAAAACCATTTTTAATATCTCCAGTAATTTTCGCTTTATATCTAGTATGATTTTCATCATGTAATTTAATATTATAATTGATAGGTGTACCATCAGGATTGTTTTTATCTAAACCCTCAAAAACATGTTTCCAATCAGAACCTTTAGTAATTGCAACTGTATTTATTACTACATCATCAATCAGTAAATCTACCTTTACAGTTCTCGAATTGTCATCATCACCTACCCACTTACATTGTACTGCAATATCAATTTTTTCATCTGAAGATTTTCCATTATTTTTTGCAAAAACTTCATTTTTAGCAAAAAGTCCAGAAAAACTTCCAATAAAAATTGCAAATACAAGTAATCCAATACTTAATATTCTTTTCATTCTAAAATAAATCCTCCTAAAAATTTTATTAATCTATTAATTTGAACATACCGCCGATATAGTATACCACAAAATTCACATTTTGTCTATTTTATGGCATAAGTTATTAATATAACAAATTTATCCTTTAACCTACAGATAAAGTTTATTGTAAAATAATTTTATGCAAAAAAATAACAACTATAAAATATAATTTATAATTGCCTTTAATTTGATAAAATTTCTATTGCCTTTAAATATTTTTCTCTTCTACTTATATCTTTTTCTGTTATTGTTTTTAATCTCTTTAAATTTGAATTATGTCTTAAATCAGACAATTTTACAACAGAAGCTATTTTATTAGTTTTTATTTTATCTATATAGTTAAAATAATCTTCATCAGAATTATGTGTTAAAAGTAAAATTGCTTTCATTTGTTCTTTGTCTAAAAATTTAAAATCCTCTATACTATACAAATCGCTATCTTCTAGTACATCATGTAATAATGCGACAGTTTTTGCTCTAACTCCCTTTACTCCCAAAGCAACATTAAGTGGATGAAAAATATAACATCTGCCTGCTTTGTCTTTTTGCCAGATATGAGCCCTTAACATAATAAAAAACGCTCTAAATACTCTAAATATAATTCCTCCTTTATTAAAAACTATACAGTATTTTTATACCCTTTTTAATGAGATGAATATATCTATTTATCTCCTATTATTTCTTTCAGAAAAACTATTGCTTGTAAACAAGCAATAGTTGAGATTTTCACAGTCGATTGTGCTCAAATCAAAGATTTGAACAATCTTTGCGTCAGACCTACTTTTGTTTACAAGTAAACAAAGTTAGGGCTAGATCCATTTCGCTTCGCTACAGTCGAAATGACGTATAAAGTAAATCCCTTTGTTTAAGAGATAGACGTTAATAGTAAATAAACTTAAAACAATAAAAAACGTTGGAAAAAATTCCAACGTTTTAAATTCATATTTACTATCTCTTTGAGAATTGTGGGCTTCTTCTTGCCTTTTTAAGACCATATTTCTTTCTTTCTTTCTTACGAGGGTCTCTTGTTAAGAAACCAGCTCTTTTTAATACAGGTCTTAATTCAGCAGAAACTTCCAATAAAGCTCTTGCAATACCATGTCTGATTGCTCCAGCTTGTCCTGTAAATCCGCCACCTTTAACATTTACATAAACATCGAATTTACCAAGACTTTCTGTTATTTCTAAAGGTGCCTTTGCAGTAACCTTTAAAGTGTCGTAATCAAAATATTCTTCTATATCTTTTTTATTAATAACAAATTTTCCGTTTCCAGGTGTTAAAAAAACTCTAGCTACTGAAGTTTTTCTTCTTCCTGTTCCAATATATTGAGTTGCCATATATGTTAATCTCCTTTCTATTCCTATTTATTTAATGTTAAAACTTCAGGTTGTTGTGCTTCGTGATTGTGTTCTGGACCTGCATAAACCTTTAATTTCTTGAACATTTGTCTTCCTAAAGTATTCTTTGGAAGCATTCCCTTAACAGCTAATTCAATAACTTTTTCAGGTTTAGTTTGTAACATTTTTTCATAAGAAATAGCTTTTAAACCATTTGAATATCCAGTATAGTATCTATGTTCTTTTTGTTGTAATTTCTTACCAGTTAATTTAACTTTTTCAGCATTAACAACAATAACATAATCTCCCATATCGAATGATGGTTGGAATCTAACATTTTTCTTTCCTCTTAAAATTGAAGCAACTTCAGTTGCAAGTCTACCTAAAACAACATCTTTTGCATCAACTACATACCATTTACGATTTACATCGCAAGGTTTTGCTACGTAACTCTTCATTTTTTCCTCCTTAATTCTTTTTACAATATTGGGTTATTTAGACATCGCTACCCAGCGATTTTGTAGGCGAGGACTTATTAATCGCAACCTCGACTGCTATGCGATTGATATTGTAAAAAGACAAGGCTTTTTAAATATCATATATCCAAAAGTGATACCAGGTTATTATACCATATATATACACAAAATACAATACTTTTAATAACTTTTTACAATTCTCTTAAAACATCTTTTGAAGTTTTTTCAATTGGCTAACTTATTCTTGCAATTTATATATTAGTTTCCTTTAGCATCTTCTGCATCTTTTTCAGCTTTTTCCTTTGCTTTTTTTATTTCTTCTTGTATTTTTTTTCTTGCTTTTTCAGCTTCTTCTTTTACTTTCTTAGTTTGATCTTCTACTTCATCATTTACTTTATCCTGAGCATCTTTTCCTTTTTGTTTAGCATCTTCTAAGGCTTTCTCAGCTTCTTCTTTTGCTTTTTTAGTTTTCTTTTCTACTTCTTCCTTTACTTTATCCTGAGCATCTTTTCCTTTTTGCTTAGCATCTTCTAAAGCTTTCTCAGCTTCTTTCTTTGCCTTTTCAGTTGCGTTTTCGTTATTTTTTGATGAACAAGCACTAAAACCCATAGTAGTGATAAGCAATAATGCAAATAATTTTAAAGATTTTTTCATAATTCCTCCTAATTTTATTTATTTTTATTAAAAATTTTTTACAAAAATTTCTAACACTCATATTCTATACTAATTTAAAGTTTTTGTCAAATTACTTTTCCAATTTTATGATTTTAAGACTTTTGATGTTAAATCGGGATAATTCCCAATTATGGCATCTACTCCCATGTCAATAAGATACTTCATTGTTTTTTCGTCATTTACTGTCCAAGTATTAATATCAAGTCCCATTTTTTTAAAGTCTTCAACCCAAGAAGGTTTTTGCAAAAGCATATAATATCCAGGATGAACCGCTTCATGCTTAATTCCTCTCATATATTCAACTGTATTCATCATTGGACTTTCAAAAAGTAGTCCCGTTTTAAAACTTGGGTCAATCTCTTTACAAAGTTCCATTGATTCGTGATTAAATGAGGATAAAATTACATTTTCTTTAAGTCCAAATTCTTTTATCATATTGATAACAGCCTCTTCAAGTCCACAATAAAATACATAATTATTCTTAAGCTCTAAATTTACAAAGAGTTTGTTGTCCTTTACAATTTGTAAAAATTCGTCTAAAAATATAATCTTTTCTCCTAAAAATTCACTTCCTTTATGTGAACCAAATTCCATTTGCAAAAGTTCTTTAGAAGTCAAATCCTTTATAAAACCACTTCCATTTGAACAAGTTCTGTCAACAGTGTCATCGTGGATTATTACAAGTTTTTTATCTTTAGTCATATGGACATCAGTTTCAAAACCATCACAATCAGAATGTTCAATGGCCTTTAAAAAAGCAATTTTTGTATTTTCAGGATATTGCCCTGAAAAACCCCTATGAGCCAAATTTAATATTTTTTTCATAATATCTCCTTAATTTTAAAACATATATGACTAAAGTATATCACTTTTACAAAATTTACTCAATAATATTTAATGTTTAATGAATTAGCAAAGGGGTAAAAATTTAAAGTATACAAATACAAAATATTTTATTCGCTAGGGGTGCTACTAAGCTGAGAAATACCCTTTGTACCTGATTCAGTTAATACTGACGTAGGGAAGTTGAATAGTCTTTTTTTGTGGACTTTCTAGTGAATATCTTAGGAGGTTTTTTTATGGAAAATTTTGGAAAATTTTTCTCAAGTACTGCAGGAAAAACAACTATTATATTGTTGATTTCCTTTGCATTTTTATTTTTTGTCTTTTATTTTAAAAGAGATGAAAAAATATTTTCTACAAAAGCACTAACTTATTCAGCCATTTTATTGGCACTTGGAATCAGTGCAAATCAGATAAAGTTTTTAAGACTACCACAAGGTGGAAGCGTTACTTTATTTTCAATGATTTTTATTGTTTTCATTGGTTATATGTTCGGACTTAGAGTAGGACTTATAGCCGGTATAACTTTTGGACTTCTAAATTTATTGATTAAGCCAGAAGTCTATACTCCAGTTCAAGCAATCATCGACTATATTTTAGCTTTTGGTTCTCTTGGACTTAGCGGATTATTTGCAAATAAAAAAGATAAATTAATACCTGCATATCTTATTTCAATTACAGGAAGATTTATCTTTGCTACATTATCAGGATATGTGTTTTTCAGCTCTTATGCACCACAAGGTTGGTATCCATTAAATTATTCAATCTGGTATAATTTTTCATATATTGGGGCTGAAGGAGCTTTAACTGTCGCACTGCTTTTAATACCAATTGTAAGAAATACTTTAGAAAAATTAAAATCGAGCAATTTTAAGACAAATTAATTTTTATAAATAAGAACCCCACCCTTCCTCGATGCTTCGCACCGGGTGGGTCCCGGGAACCTTGTTGCTTCGCAATAAAAACCCCACCCTT